>JAEDMJ010000028.1 GCA_016303065.1 Clostridiales bacterium | reverse complement strand
TTCGTCGTCATACGACAGAGGCGATGAAAGCACCTTTTTAGAAACCTGGGCGTCAAGCCTCTGGCGGTACAGCTCAAGACGGCCGAGCACCGCGCTTTTCCGGCTTTTTGAAAGCTCGTCCAGACGCACATAGACGGACGAAATGTCCGGAACAGCAAGCTCCGCCGCGTTGGACGGAGTCGCCGCGCGAAGATCGGCGGCAAAGTCCGAAATCGTAAAGTCGGGTTCATGTCCGACGGCGGAAATGACCGGAATTTCGGACTCGCAGATCGCCCGGGCGACAATTTCCTCGTTGAAACACCACAGATCTTCAAGGGAACCTCCGCCGCGGCCGGTGATGATGAGTTCTGCGGCACGCTTTCTGTTTACAAGCTTAATTCCTGCGGCAATCTCCCCGGCGGCTCCCTCGCCCTGAACCTTGACAGGCACCACAAGAACCTTTGCAACGGGCCAGCGCTTTTTGAGGATCCTCAGCATATCGCGTATGGCGGCCCCCGTCGGAGACGTGACGAGTGCGATCTTTTTCGGCATCGGAGGCAGGTTTTTTTTATGTGCCGGATCGAAAAGCCCCTCCGCTTCAAGTCGTTTTTTCAGCTGCTCAAAAGCGAGATAAAGCTCTCCGATCCCGTCGGGGACAAGCTCCGTGACGTAGAGCTGGTACTGCCCGTCGCGCGGAAAAACCGAAACATACCCCGCGGCGATGACTTTCATCCCGTTTTCGGCGGCAAACTTAAGATGCGAGACATACCCGCGGAACATGACGGAGCGGATGACTCCCCCCTCGTCCTTCAGGGAAAAGTACATATGCCCCGAAGTGTTGGGCCGGTAGTTTGATATTTCTCCCCGTACAAGTACGTTTTTCAGCGAAAGCTCCCCGTCGATGAGGTTTTTTATTCTGTTGTTGAGTTCGGTAACGCTTATGGCGCTCTGAAGGGGCATTTGGCTCTGCTCCTTTTTGGATCGTTTAGATTTTCTTTTCGCTGCCGGCCTTCATTGCCGTCAGAACGGCAATGCCCGCCGCGTTGTCAGCGGAAAGCGCCGGAGTTCCGAAAACTGCGCCGAGTTCCTCCGCAAGAAGGCAGCGTAGCAGCTTTGAACTTGAAACTCCGCCGGAAAAGAGGATCGGAAATTTCCCGTATTTTTCGGCTGCGGCCTTTGAGACGGCCTTTACGGATTCGGCGATCGTTGAAAGCACGAATTTTGCCACATATCCCCCTTCCGCTCCGGAAGAGATGAGATCTCCGGCTTTGTTTTCAAGCCCGGAAAGGCTCATTTCCGTTCCCTTGACGCTGAGCCGGGCGGGTTTGACTTTTTCGCCGTACCCGAGCGCAAGTCCGTCAAGCTCTTTTCCTGCGGGAAAGGAGAGCCCGAGCCGGACGCCGATCCTGTCAACGGCCTGTCCCGCGGAGATGTCCGAGCTTCCGCCGATTCTCCGGCAGGAGACGATATTCTCCCCGTCCGCGCGGCAGAAAAGCATTTCGCTTGTTCCGCCGGACAAGTGCCATGCAAAAAATTCTCCGTTCAAAAGCTCAAAACGTCCGGCGGAGAATGCCGCCGCGGCAACATGTCCCGCCTGGTGGGAAAAACGAAAGAGCGGAAGTCCGTTTGCCAGGGCAACGGCGCTTGCCGCAGCAACACCGGAAAGAAAGCACGGCATATATGAGCCGGGGACTTCCCGCGGGGCGTAAGACACGCCCACTGCGTCAGGCTTCACGCCGGAGTCGAAGAGTTCGGCAAAGACTTCCGGAAGATTTTTTGTGTGCAGAAACACAGCGTCGCTCTGGCGCAGTCCGCGCTCGCCGCTCTGAACAAAAAGCGGACGTCCGCAGTTGCGCAAAGAACCATCCTCTGCCGCATAGAGCGCGGCAGAGGTCGTGTAGTTGCTTGTATCAACGCCCAGCGCTCTCATACGTTTTCTTTGTCGGAGCGGCTTTTGAGAAATCTTCCGAGAAGACCGTTTACAAATGCCGGAGATTTTTCGGCGTCATATTTTTTCGCAAGCTCCACCGCCTCGTTTATCGAGGCGCCGGCGGGAACGTCGTCCCTGAAAAGGATCTCCGTCATGGAAAGAAGAAGTATCGACTTTGTCATAAGCGCCAGACGCTCAAGCTTCCACCCCTCTGAAAAGGCGGAGATCTCCGCAAGGAGAGCCTCCCGGTTGGCTTCCGCAGTTCTGGTTACGAAAGAGATATATTCTCTCGACTGATCGTCCGGGTCTTCGCTGTACAGGACATATTCCCCCGCCAGGTCGGCAGGTCCCGGAATGTCGAGTCTGCGTGCAAGGACAGCTTCACTGTCGGCTCCGGAGGCAAGACACTCGAAAACACAGCCGAGTGCGATTTCACGCGCATTTTTTCTTGTCATTTTTCAGCAGCTTTTTCTCTATTTGATATTTTTTGAATCGTCTTTGTTGAAGGAAATTCCGGTGCAGTGGACGTTTACCGCTTCAACCTTCAGTCCGGACATACTCTCAACGGCTTCGATGACGTTCTCCTGCACTGCGGAGGCGACCTTGGGGATGACAAAGCCGTACTTGACGATTATATAGACATCTATGACGAGGTTGCGGCCGTTGTAGGACAGCTTGATATGCTTTTTTGCTTTTTTGGAAAGCTTTTTGGGCTTCTGATCGTTCAGATACTTGACGCCTTCGATCTCTCCGGCGGCTACGATGGCAAGCGCCGAAATGACGTCCTCCGCAATCTTTACGGAACCGGACGCAGCCATTTTTGCTGTACTGTTCATAATGTAAACCATACCTTTCGTAAAAAACGGGTGATCCGCTTTCGGATGAATTGGCACGGAATGCAGGACATACACTCCGACAGCTTACTTATTATAGCATATCTCCGCAAAAAAATAAACTCTTTTTTTTGAATACATGAAAAGAAATACGGATTTTCGTTTTACCTCCGCCGGAGAAAAAGGGGTTTTTCAAAGCCGCAGGTCCCCCGGCTTTTCTGCGCGGAAAAAGGCGGGAAACACATTCCCGCCTCTGCCCTGCCAAAAAGCGAAGGCTTTTTCAGTTTTTGTTTATTTTGGCTTCGATTATCCTGATTTTTTCCAGGGCAATGTCTGTTTCGGCGACGGCAATGTCTTTTATTCTTACGGCGTCTTCCGTCTGGAGCCCGCCGGAGGGAGGCGCCACGACGATCGAAAGGCTTTCGCTGTTGAGAAACGCGGCGCAGTCCTCGTAGCCCTTTGAAATGACAAGGGACTCGATTCTTGCCTCTGCGACGGCGTTGTTCGCAAGCGTGTTTATGCTTTCCAGGGCGGACTCGCGCGAAGCCATGGAAAGGCTTTCATCTTCGGACGTCACCTCGAGAACGGAGATCGCCTCGTCCCTCGCCTCGCGTCGGGAAAGGCGGAGGTTTGCGAAATACTCCTCGACCGCCGCAGAGACTGCGCCGTCCTTTTCGTCCCCGGAGCTGACGTCTCCGATCGCGCCGAGCAGTCTTTCTTCGTCGGAGACGGCGGATGCGCCCCCGCCGGAGACTTCTTCGTCTTCTTTTCCCCGCTGATAACTCCAGTTCAGATATACTGCCGTGCATACCAGAAGTGCGACCATGGCTATGACAGCCGTTTTCTTTTTCAGCTTCATATTGGATTTTCCTTTCAATGATTATTGTTCTATGTGATTATTATTACGGACGTTTTCTCATTATGCGTTGATCAGCCGCCGCAGAGCACGGTTATTTTGTCGCTTGAAAGCCCTGTGGCAGAGCTGACGGCGCTGGTGAGGTTCAGTCTCAGCGAAGCGGATTCCGCTCCGCTGTACACGATGACCGCTCCGGAAAACCTCGGCTGAAGCACCTTTACCCGGACGCCTTCGCCGCCCGAGATCACCGTTTCGCGCTTCACGACGGTTCTGTCCTCCGAAACAGTTTCGTCCACGTCGACGGCATACACCGTTTCCTTTCCGCTTTCAACGGAGAGGAACACCCTTGCCTTCCTGACGCCCTTTATTTCGGAAAGAATGTCCTCAAGCCGCTCTTCGCAGGCTTCCAGGTCGAATTCGTCCGGCGTTTGGGTCAGGACGGATTCTTTTTCCGTTTTTCCGGAGCCCCACGGCAGCAAAAGAAGCAGTATCGCCAGCCCGCAGATGCCGATCACCACGTATTTGTTCTTCAGAAAAACTGCCGCCCTGTCCCACAGCGTCTTAAGATCGCGCAAACAAATCACCTTTCTTTCTGCCTGTGTTCGATTTTTTCCGGAGAAAGCCCTGTGACTTCCCGGATAATCTCTTCGGCAAGCGCCTTTTCCGCTTCCGACGGAGTCCCGGAATCGTATTCGACCGACGCCCAAAGCACAGATATGCCCTCGGCAGTCTCGTCCAGACGGACTTCGATGCGGCAGGAAAGCCCGCTTTGCGCCGCGGCTTCCGTCAGGTAGCCGGAGAGTTCTGAGCTGCGGATTTCCGCCGAAACCGACCTGTCCCACGAGGCTTCGGCTCTCGCTTCAAAGCCGTCCAGAAGGGCTTTTGCGTCAAAACCGGAAAGGTCTCTTATCGGAGAAAGCATAAGTATCAGAAACAGAAGGCTTCCCGCCGCCGCCGCGTGCTTTCTCAATTCTCCGGGCGCCGCCGCCGCGGCGACGGCGCAGACGATCCCGCAAACGGCAAGCCTGTAAAGCCACGCGCTCATGCCGCCCCCGCCGTGTTCATGCACACGATCACGGAGAGAAGCATGAGAGCCGTCGAGGCGGCCGTCATGGCGAACACAAGCCCCATGGCTTCGGCAACGGTTTCGATGGCGCTCTGTCCGCATTTTGCCGGAAGCGACAGGGAGAACATCGCCGCAAGCTTGACGCAGCCCCACCCGAGCCCGCAGGAAAGCACGGGCAGGATAGCCGAACCGAGCACCGCCACCGCGCCGAAAACCCCGATATAGCCCTTTATAACGGACGCCCCCGCAAAGACCGCGTCGGCCGCCTCCGCGATGACCCCTCCGATGTAGGGAACTGAAGCTGCGGCGGTCTTTGCAGAGCGAACCGCAAGGCTGTCGGCCGCTCTTCCGGCCGCCCCGCTTATGGTGACGTAGCCGACGAAAAGCATCAGAAAAATTTTCATTCCGCCCGTTGCAAGATTTTTGAGCCAGTCCGCAAATTTCTGAAAAAATGGGTTTTCCGAGGCGCTTCCGGCAAGGCGAAGACCGACGTAGCCCATGACAAAGGGAATGAGAAGCTTTGAATACGCACTGACCATGAGGTCGGAGAAGAGCGCCGTCCCGCTCTGGCGCATAAGCGCCTCTCCGCCTGCGCCGGACGCCGCTCCGGCGGCGGTGAGCACGGGAAAAAGAACTTTTGAAAAGGCAGAAAGCCTGTTCTGAAGGTCGACGGCAGTGCCAAGGGCCGAATTCAGCTCCACCGTTCCGGCGATTATTACTGCGGCCGATGCGCAGGCGTTCAGGGCAAAGGATGAATTTGGGGTTTCGGGAAAAGCGGAGGCGGCAGCCGAGGCCAGAAGCGAAACGGCCAGAAGCTTTGCGGCTGAGGCAATGCTTTTTGAAAGGATCGGCCCGAAGTTTTCCGCAGCAATTGAGATGACCTTGCTTATCCCGCTGTTGAAATCAAAACCGCTTCCGTTTTCCGCGGCTTCTGCGGCGGCGGCGCCGTTTTCGTCAAGGCTTCCGTAAAGCTCTTCCGCGGCGTCGCGGGCAGAGGTTTCGGCATTTACATCCACTGCAAAAGCGAAAACGAGGATCAAAGATACAATTGTAAAAGCGGCGTATTTCATATACCTTTACCTTATAAATGATTCAAGAATCCCCAGCACCGCGCTCCACAGCGGCAGCGTTGTCAGGACCGCCGCCGCTGCGCCGAGCAAATCGACAAGGGACGCAAGCGCCGGTTCCCCCGCGCCCCGGCACAGTTCCGACGAAAGCTTCGCCGCGGTCACCGTCGCCGCAGTCCGGAGCATTATCTCAAAGCTTCCGGCGGGAAGGTTCAGCTCCGCGGAATACCCGGAAACGAACTCGTAAATCACCGCCAAAACTCCGACGATCGCGGCGGAAATTGCCGCGGCGGCGGCAGTTGTCACCGCGGGGGCAAAGGCGGGTTCGGCCTTTTTAAGAAGCATCGCGGCAAGCGCCGCCGCAATTCCGACGGCGGAAAAACGAATCACGGTGTCCATTTTTTCACAGGGAAAAGGCGGCCTTTATAAGCTCGAACAGCTCCGCAAGCTCTCTCACAAGGACAAACAGAACAACGGCGAGACCTGCGAGCGACACCGCAAACGCCGCGTCGTCGCGGCCGCTTTTTGAGAGGATCAGATTCAGCAGCGCCACCGCCAGCCCCACTCCCGCGATCCTGAAAATGATGTCGGTATCCATTTTTTCGGAGACCTCCCGTTTTTTTTTGAAGATAAGATGCGTCCGGAAAAAGCAGCTGTCAAATACATATGAGGTGCCTGTCCGTTATATGCCCGGGTTATTTGGGACGGTGGGCTTTTCCTCAAAAAAACGCTTGTATTCTTGACAAAGAAAATGGCAGGTATTATAATTAGGCGAGAGTTATACCTTTTTGCGGGAAGCTTTCCGGGTTCCGCAATTGCTCGAAAACAAATATGCAGAAGGACTGGTCAGAATATGAAACTTGACGATGCCCACTACAAAGATCTGTATTACCGAGACAACCGACTTTTGCACTATACAAGGCTCCTTTCCGAGCTGCGTTATCCGCTCACTGAAAAAATCGGCGGCTGGAAGCACTGCTCAGGAGATTTCACCGGCCCCGAAATCCCGGGTTATGACCTTTCATCCTGGCAGGATTTCGGCGAATTTGACAGATTCGGAGGAAAGGAGAGCTACGGATGGTTTTGCGCGGAGGTTACCGTCCCCGAAAGTTTTCGCGGACATTACACCGTGCTGAACATCAAATCCTCCGCCGACGGAAATGACGACCCCTTTACGCGCTGGAACTCAGCCAACCCGGGATTTCTCTGTTACATAAACGGAAAACTTGCGGGACATTACGACAGATTCCACAAAAGCATCGTCCTCACCGAAAAGGCCGGGGGCGGCGAAAAGTTTTACGTTGCGCTCAAATACTGGACCGAGTTTGAGAGAAAAGACTATTTCTGTCCGATACTTCGGGCCGTTGACCGCGACGTTCAGGACCTCTACTATGACTTCCGCGTCGTTTGGGAATGGGAAGAGGGACAGAACTGGCAGGACGGCAAGCGCATAGAGATGCTCGCCCCCGCCTCCGAGGCGATTTCGCTTATCGATATGCGAAATCCCGGCTCCGAGGAATTCCGCGCTTCCGTCCGCGCGGCACACGAGTACATTTGGGAAAAAGGCTTCAACGGACGCTGGAAAGACGACGCGCAAAATGCAAAGATAATCTGCATCGGGCACAGCCACATTGACGTCGCCTGGCTTTGGAGAATGCACCAGACCCGCGAAAAGACCCGCCGTACCTTTGTCAACGCACTGAAATATATCGAGACGGATCCGGATTTCACCTTCTTTAATTCCCAGCCCGCCGTTTACAATTTTGTCAAGGAAGACGACCCCGAGCTCTATGCCCGCGTGAAAAAAGCGGTCGCCTCGGGACGCTGGGAAGCCGACGGCGGAATGTGGGTCGAGGCCGACTGCAACCTCACCTCCGGAGAGGGCTTCGTCAGGCAGTTCCTCTACGGCACAAGGTTTTTCCGCGAAGAGTTCGGGCGCGAATGCAAAATGCTCTGGCTGCCCGACGTTTTCGGCTATTCCGCCGCTCTTCCGCAGATTCTGCGCGGCTTCGGACTTTCCTACTTCACCACGGCAAAGATCAACAACAGCGAATACAACTGCATGCCGCACGACACGTTCGTCTGGCGCGGCATTGACGGAAGCGAGATTTTCACCCATCTCATAAGCGGCGCGAGATGCTCCAACGTCCTCCGCGGAGAATTCGGAACCGCCTACAACACGGAGCTGGCGCCCGACTTTCTGAACGGAACCTGGAAGCACTACCACGACAAGGAGCTTACCGACGAAATCTTCCTGCCTGTCGGCTGGGGCGACGGCGGCGGCGGCCCTGCCGACTATATGCTCGAGTTCGGAAAGCGAATGTCCGCCGGACTTCCCGCTTCGGTAAAGTCCGAATGGGGCCATGTCGGCGACTGGTTCGACAAGTGGAGCGAAAAGCTTGAGGGAAGCCGCTTTTTGCCGGTTTGGGACGGAGAGCTTTACTTCGAGCTCCACCGCGGAACCCTCACATCCATGGCAAGGATGAAAAAGAAAAACAGATTCTCGGAATTTCTGTATCAGAAAGCCGAATGGCTCTCCGTTCTTGCAAACCTCCTCACCGGAACGGAGTTCCCCAAGGAGAAGATCGACTGCGGCTGGCGCATGCTTCTGACCAACCAGTTCCACGACATTCTCCCCGGCTCGTCCTACAAAGCGGTATACGAAGACGCCGACGCCGACTATGAAAAGGTGTTCGCCATCGGAAACGAGATTTCCGAAAACGCGGCGTCCGCCGTCGTAAGCGCCGTAAACGCCAAAGCCGGAGACATCGTCGTTTTCAATCCTTCCGGCTTTGACCGAAGCGACAGCGTCTGCGTCGACTGCGCCGCGGCCGGGATCGCCGGCGAAAAGGCCCAGCGCACCTATGACGGAAAGCTCTGCTTCACAGCCCATGTTCCGGCAAAGGGCTGGGCGGTCTTCTCCGCAGACGGCGAAGCTTCCGGCGAAAAAACCGCAGATATTTCCGGAAACGTCGTTGAGACGCCTTTCTGGCGCATAAGCCTCGGCGAAGACGGAGCTTTTGATTCCGTCTTCGACAAGCTTGCCCGGCGCGAATCCGTCTGCGGCAAGGCAAACCACCTGAAGGCTTACGAAGACCTTCCTCTCAGCAACGACGCCTGGGACATCAACGTGTTCTACAAAGAAAAATCCTATGAGACGGAGCTTCTCTCCTCCGAGGTCGTCGAAAACGGGCCCGTGCGCGCGGTGCTTCGCCAGGTCAGACGCTTCAACAAGTCCCTCATAACCCAGAACATCGTCTTTTACGCCGATTCACCCAGGATCGACTTTGTCACTGCGGCCGACTGGAAAGAACGCCACATTCTGCTGAAAGCCCATTTCCCGATCGCCGTCAACGCGGACACCGCGACCTACGACATACAGTTCGGAAGCATCACCCGCCCGACTCACTCGAACACCCCCTGGGACTTTGCAAAATTTGAGGTCTGCGGCCACAAATGGGCCGACATCAGCGAAACGGGCTACGGCGCGGCGGTTCTCAACAACTGCAAATACGGCTACGGCGCGTCCGGCTCGGACCTCTCCCTTTCGCTTATCCGCTGCGCCGAATCGCCGAATGTGGATGCGGACCGTGAGTTCCATGAGTTCACTTATTCCTTCCTTCCCCACAGCGGAAACCTCGGCGAGAGCGGCGTTATCCGCGAGGGATACCTTCTCAACATTCCGCTGGAGGCCTGCGTCAAGAAAAACGACGGAGGAAGTCTGCCGAAAAGCTTTTCGCTTGTGTCCGAAAGCACCGGAAACGCCGTTATCGAGGCGGTCAAGCCGGCAGAGGACGGCGACGGAACGATCATCCGCATCTACGAACCGAGGGGGCGCCGCACTTGCGCAAAGCTCGTCTTCGGCGCAGAGGCCGTTTCCGTTGAAAAGACCGATCTTGCGGAAATGCACCCCGAAAAACTCGAATCCGACGGTTCCGCGGCGGAGCTTCCGCTTCGCGCATTTGAGATAGCAACGCTCCGCGTCCGCTGGGCAAAGTAAAAAAGGAGGGTCAGTATGCAGAACACGAAAATCGCAGATAAATATTTTCGCCTTGAACGCGCAAACCGCATTCTCGGCTATATAAGCGCGCTTTCGACGCCGGATTCGGTTGACGTCCACGGATGGAAGCTTGCATACGGCGACTTCCGCGGTCCTGAGCTGCCGGATTTCGACGACTCCTCCTGGGAACCGCTTCCCGAGGGCTATGACGCCTACGGCGGCCGGAACACGTATTTCTGGATCCGCGGAACCGTAACCGTTCCGGCGAGCTTTGCCGGAAAACCGGTGCGGCTCTATGCCTCCACCTGCCCCAACGACGGCTGGCATGAAACAAATCCCAACTTCATAGTTTTTATCGACGGCAAAACCGCGTCGGCTTTCGACAGAAACCACCGGGAGCTCACCATAACCGAGTGCGCCCGCGGCGGAGAGACCTTCTGCGTTGCGCTCAAGGGATTCACCGCTATGAGGGGCACGGCCCGCTGCTCCTTTGCGGCCAGTCTTAAAACCGTCGACGCCCGCGTCGAAAAATTCTGTTACGACGTCAGGGTTCCCATCGACGTCAGCGTCCAGCTTCCCGAGCGCGACCCGGCAAGGCTCAGGATGGAATACCTCCTCGACCGCGCCGTAAACCTTCTTGACATCACGGAGCTTGGCTCCGAAAGCTTTTATGAAAGCCTTGAAGAAGCCCAGAAGTTTATGGACGAAGAGTTTTACGGCAAATTCTGCGCCGAAAACCCCAAGGTCTTCACACGCGTTATCGGGCACACTCACCTCGACGTGGCCTGGCTCTGGCCCATTAGGCAGACAAGGGAAAAGACCGCGAGGACTTTTGCAAATATGCTCCGCTATATGGAAGAATACCCGGAGTTCAAGTTCATGTCCTCCCAGCCCTGCATATACAATTGGGTGAAAAACGACTACCCCGAGCTTTTTGAGCGCATCCGCGAGGCGGTGAAAAGCGGCCGCTGGGAAGCCGACGGCGGAATGTGGGTCGAAGCCGACTGCAATCTTACCTCCGGCGAGGGCTTTGTCAGGCAGTTCCTTTACGGAAAGCGTTTCCTGAAAGACGAATTCGACGTGGATTCCAGGATACTCTGGCTCCCGGACGTCTTTGGCTATTCCGCCGCCCTTCCCCAGATCCTTAAAAAATGCGGCATCGATTATTTCATGACCACAAAGATCTCCTGGAACAACTACGACAGGATCCCCAACGACACCTTTATCTGGCGCGGTATCGACGGAAGCGAAGTTTTCTCACACTTTGTCTGTGTCGCCGATATTCTCCAGGCCAGCCGCGGAGAGGGAATCTCCACATACAACGGAAATCTGAACGCCTCCCAGATGATGGGCTCGGTCCGCAGGTTCCAAAACGGCGATATCTGCAACGAAACGCTTGCAAGCGTCGGCTACGGCGACGGCGGCGGCGGAACGACGCGCGAGATGATCGAAAACGGCCGCCGCCTTGCAAAAAACATCCCCGGCGCTCCGGGAGTTTACTGGGGCTTTGCCCTCGACTACTTCAAAAAATGGGAAAAGGAGCTCAGGGACAATCCCTTCCTTGCAAAATGGGTCGGAGAGCTCTATCTTGAGTTCCACCGCGGAACGCTCACATCCCAGGCAGACAACAAGCGAAACAACAGAAAGAGCGAGTTTTTGTACCAGCTTGCCGAAACCCTCTGCTATACGGACAAACTTCTTCTCGGCGGCGAATACCCCAAGGAAATGTTCGACAAAAACTGGCTGCTCATCCTTACCAACCAGTTCCACGATATCCTTCCGGGCTCGTCCATCCACGAGGTTTACGAAGATTCGGCAAAGGACTATGCCGTCGTCCTCCGCGAGGGACAAAACGCCGCGTCGGGCGCTCTTGAAGCCATCGCGTCAAACGTGAGATCCGACTCCGACGGAGTTTTGTGCTATAACCCGACCGGAATATCCGACAGAAAGGACATCTGCGTTGTGGACGGCGAATACTCCGTTTTCGACGAAGAAGGAAAGCTTCCTTCCCAGACCGTCGGAGGAAAAACCGAATTTATCACCCGCGGCGTTCCGTCAAAGGGCTGGAAACGCTTCGGCATTACGGCGGCGGAAGCGAACGCTCCGACCGGAATGCGCAGGGGGAACACCGTGGAAAACGGGTTCTTCAGGGTCTCTGTCGACGCAAACGGAGAGATCACTTCCCTTGTTGAAAAGAAGACCGGTATCGAGCTCTGCGCCGAGGGCGAGACGATGAACCGCATCGTCGCCTACGAAGACAGACCTTACAACTACGACGCGTGGGAAGTTTCCCCCTATTACACCGAGCAGGCGTTCCTGCCGGAGACCGTTTCGTCCGAGTGGATATGCGACGGTGCCGTCAGCACAAAGCTCCGCACGGTGAAAAAGCTCGGAGATTCAACCATCACTCAGACTTTCACGGTTTACGCCGATCTTCCGCGGATCGACGTGCAGTGCGAGGTCGACTGGAATTCACCCCACACCTTCCTGCGCGTGCATTTCCCCACGTCCGTCCGGACGGATCATGCCACATACGATATCCAGTTCGGCAGCATCCGCCGCGAAAACAACCGCAACACCTCATGGCAGTTTGCGAAATTTGAAGTGTGCGGACACAAGTGGGCGGACATCACCGACGGCGGATGCGGTCTTGCGGTGCTTTCCGAAAGCAAGTACGGTTGGAACTGCATCGGCGGTGAGCTCGGACTCTCCCTGCTCCGTTCTCCGACGGATCCGGATCCCCTGGCCGACCGTCACTTCCACAGCTTCACCTACTCGATCTTCCCCCACAGCGGCGACTTTGCCTCCGGCGGCGTCGTTCCCCAGAGCTATATGCTGAACTGTCCGGTGATATGCGCGAAGGTATCCGCAAATCCCTCCGGAGCGCTTCCGGAGCGTTTCTCCCTTGTTTCGGCGGACAAGGCGAACATCGTTATCGGCGCCGTCAAACGGGCCGAAGACGACGACTCCCTGGTCGTACGCATCAACGAGGAGCACAACTCGCTTACGGACACCTGTCTCACCTTTGCACGTCCCATCGCTTCCGCAGAGCTTATCTCCCTTATCGAGCACGAAAGCTACGGCGCGGTTCCCTTTGACGGAAACCGCATCAATCTCACCGTAAAGCCCTTTGAGATCATCACGCTCAAAGTTAAATTTTAACGACAAAAGGAGTCAAAACGCGAAAGAATGGAGAAAAATATCTATTTTATCGGAAACGCACACCTTGACCCGGTATGGCAGTGGAGGTTCCCGGAAGGGCTTGCACTTGTCAAATCCACTTTTCAGGCGGCCCTTGACCGCATGGATGAGTATCCGGACTATGTTTTCACATCCGCCTGCGCCGGGTACTACAAATGGCTTGCCTGCACCGAGCCGGAAATGTTCGAACGCATTAAGGAAAAGGTCAGGGAAGGACGCTGGTGCGTGACCGGCGGAATGTGGGTTCAGCCGGACTGCAACATCCCCTCCGGCGAAGCTTTTGCAAGACACCTGCTCTACTCCCAGAGATTCTTCAAGGAGAATTTCGGCTTCACCGTCAAGACGAGCTACAACGTCGACTCTTTCGGACACAACGGCATGCTCCCCCAGCTGTTCATCAAGAGCGGCATCGAAAACTATGTCTATCACCGTCCCGACCCGGTCCGTGAAAAGCCCGGAATGACAACCGAGCCCCTCCACATCTGGGAGAGCCCCGACGGAAGCCGCGTTCTCTGCTGGCACATCCCGGACGGATACGGCGGAGAAATCCGCGACGAACGTGTCCAGCGGCTCGGCAGCTACAACTACCCCGCCATGTTCTTCTACGGCGTCGGAAATCACGGCGGCGGCCCGACCGTCCGTATGCTGGATAAGCTTGAGGCGCTGAGAAAGGAAGACCCCGAGCGCTATCTTTACTCCGGAACGGACAAATACTTTGACGACGTCAGAGCAAAAGTCGACATGTCCTCCGTTCCCGTCGTGAGCGAAGATCTCCAGCACCACGCCAGCGGATGCTACAGCGCCAACGCCACTGTCAAGGCAATGAACCGCCGCGCGGAGGAAGGCCTTGTCCGTGCCGAAAAGATGGACGTTCTCGCCTCCGCCCTCACCGGAATGACCTCGTACCAGCAGCGTATCACAAGGGCCTGGGAGCGCGTCATGTTCAACCAGTTCCACGACATTCTTGCCGGCTGCTCCATAAAGCCCGCCTACCGCGACGCGTATGACGCCTTCGGCGCCGCAGAGCTTGTCGGAACCGAGACCTCCGCCGCTGCCTGCGAAAGGATAAGCTGGAGAGTCAACACCACGAAGTTCTTTGAAAAGCGCCCCAGCGAGATGCGCGACCGCCTCTGGCTGCGCGAAGGCGAAGGCGGCCCGGTGGTTGTCTTCAACCCCCACTCCTTCCCCGTGAAAACCAATATCTGCTTCGGAATGGGCTGGGTTTCCGGCGTTCTTGACAGCGAGGACAACGAAGTCCCCTTCCAGATCGTCCGCGCTCCCTACACCGACGGAAGACACTACCACCAGTGCATGTTTGAGACCGAACTTCAGCCCTACGGCTACGCCACATATTTCATCTACAAGGAAGACCAGAACTACCAGCCAAAGCCGGTTGAAAACGAGTTCACTGCCACGGCAAACTCCATTGAAAACAGCCTTGTAAAGCTCGTCTTCGATCCCCACAGCGGCTGCGTAACCAGCTGGACCGACAAGACCACCGGACGCGAGCTTACCCGCGGCGGCTTTGCGCGCGGAGTCATTGTCGACGACTCCGACTCCGACACCTGGGCTCACATGATCTTCGAGTTTGCCCGCGACGTTGGCGAGTTCTCCGACGCGCGCCTTGAGCTTGTGGAAGAAGGCCCCCTCAGAATGACCATGAAGGTCACGACCAGCTATAACCGCTCGACAATGAGCCAATACTTCTCCCTCACCCGCGGAAGCAATCACGTCGACGTAAATGTCCGTCTCAATTTCCAGGAGCATTACCGTATGCTCAAGCTTTCCTTCCCCATGAACGTGGAGGATCCGCGCGCCGTCTACTCCATGCCCTTCGGCTTCATCGAGAAGCCTGTCAACGGCCAGGAGGAGCCTGCCCAGAAATGGGTCGACGTCTGCTCCGCGGACGGAAACGGCGTTGCGCTCGTCAACGACGGTAAGTACTCCTTCTCCGTCAGGGACGGCGAGCTGCGCATGGTCGCAGCACGCGGCTGCGCGTTCCTTGACCACTACGGACAGAAGTACCGCGACAACGAAATCGAATTCCTGGATCAGGGCGAGCAGCGCTTTGCCTACACGCTCATTCCCCACGGAGAGTCGCGCACCGACGTTATCCGCACTGCAGAGCTTCTCAATATGCCCTGTGAGCTCTATCAGGAGACACACCACACAGGCGATCTTCCGGCTGTCTACGGCGGCATGAGCGTCAGCGTTCCCAATGTCATAGTTCAGGCGATCAAGAATGCCGAAGACGGCTCCGGAATCGTTATCCGCGCTTTCGAAAGCGAAGGCAAAGCGGTTGACGCCGAGATCTCCCTTGACTTCATCGATACCAGGGTCAGCGCAAGCTTCGGTCCCCAGGAGGTCAAGACGATCCTCATCCCCTCTGACAAAAGCGCGCCGCGCGAGGTTCTCATTACGGAATTTCCGATTGAAGAGAAGTAGCCATGATTTTGTATGTGATTCGGCACGGAGATCCCGACTATGCCATTGACAGTCTGACGCCGCTTGGAAAGCGCCAGGCCGAAGCAGTGGGAAGACGGCTTGCCTCTGCCGGGATCGACCGGGTCTTCAGTTCGCCCCTCGGCCGGGCAAAAGAGACAGCAGCGCCGCTTTGCGAACTGCTCCACAAGGAGCTCAAGGTGGAAGACTGGCTCAGCGAGAAGCTTGCCTGGGATGATATCTCCGCGCCAAACAGCGAGGGTCACATAGATTTCATCTACAACGGATACCCTTCGTCGATGTTCAAATCGGACGGGCTTCTCAATGCCTCCGCGGATGATTTTGATTCCTCCGACGCCTCATGCGGCGTCAGCGTTGTGAAAGCGTTAAAGCGGGTCGGTTCCGAATCCGACAGACTTCTTTCCGGGCTCGGATATACCCGTACCTCAAAAGCTCTCTACAAGGCTTCTCCGGGATCGGAAGAGCGCGTTGCGGTTTTTTGCCACGAGGGCGCCGGAATGCTCTGGATGTCATATCTGCTCGGAATACCGCCGCATATTTTCTGGTCAAGCTTTGCTTTCACACACACGTCGGTCAGTATTTTCCATTTTGAACCGAAGGGAATTACCTCGGCAAGATGTCTTGCTCTCTGCGACACATCGCACCTTTATGCCGAAAGACTTCCGCTTCGGCACAACAACCGTATAGAATACTGATGGTTTTCACGTATAAAGCCTCCGCTTTGAAAAAAGCGGAGGCTTTATCAGTTTCATCGGCTTTTGCAAATTTTCCAGAACGCTCAAGGCGCTTTTGGGCGCGTGTGCCGCACCACCGGACAAACGCTTTCACGCTTTCTGCGGCCGGGTTTTGGCAAGATCTGTCAAAACCTTTGGGTTCACTTTATGACATCGGGAAAAGCGCCCAAAAGATTTTTCGAATCTTTTGGGCGCTTTGATCACATTTTTATGGAGAACTGATTTGGCTGCAATCGGCAGAGAAAGCCTTCCGGAAAATTTTCCGCCGGGGGCAGGACCTCCTGTCCGGGGGCAGCCTATCTCAGCCTTGCTCCGAAGCTGTCCGCAAGAGCCTTGACGATGGCGTCAAAACGCTTGTCGGCCTGTTCGTCGGTGACGGTTGCGTTGTCGTCTCCGAAGACAATCGAGAAAGCGACGCTCTTTTCACCCTTTTCAATGGGCGTTCCGCGGTAAATGTCAAAGAGCGTGACGCCCTTGCAAAGCTTTCCTCCGGCGCGCTTTATTGCCGCGGAAAGTTCGCCGACGGTCACTTCCTCGCGGCAGATGACGGCGATGTCCCTGTAAAGCGAGGGGTATCTGGAGATTGGCTTGAAGCTTGCGGTCGGGCGCTCAAGCTTCAGCAGAGCCGAAATATCGATGTCGGCAACGTATTCGCGCGACAGAAGACCGAACTCCTCGCTGACCTCCGGTGAAATCTCGCCGACCACGCCGAGCTTTATGCCGTTGGCGCTGACTTCCGCGGTTCTTCCCGGATGATAGGCCGGATCTCCGTCAAAAGCCCTGTACTCTCCGGCAACTCCGAAAACGGTGCAGAGAATGGCTTCCAGGTCGGCTTTGAGCGTGTAGAAATCAACTCCCGGGCCGTACTGGGAAAGCATGAGGCGGTAGGATTCCACGGGGATGTTTTCCGCGTCCACGGAACCGTCGTCCTTGAGCGCGGGGGTGAAGACCTTTGCGATCTCAAAGAGCTTTGCGGCGGGAACTTTGACTTTCTGGTTGGAAGCGGCGACGTTCAGCATCGAAGGCAGCGCCGTCGTGCGCATGACCGAATCATCTCCGCCCAGGGGGTTCAGGATCGAGAGGGATTTGCGGAGGGCGCTTTCGGCGGGCAGGCGGATCTTGTCGTAGAGCTTCGGAGTAATAAAAGTAAAGGTCAGTATCTCGTCGAATCCGAGGCTTACCGCGGCGTCAGAAAGTAATTCCTTTACCTGCTGCTCCGGAGTTCTGACCACCGCGCAGGCGTCGCCTGCGAACATCGTGGTGGGGATATTGTCGTATCCGTAGAACCTTGCGACTTCCTCGGCAAGATCGGCCGTGCATTCGATGTCCGTGCGCCAGTACGGAATTTCAAGGGAGCCGTCCGGAAGCTGTTTCAGACCGACGCGCGCAAAGTATCCGTCCATTTCGGCATTGGGAATATTCGTTCCGAGAAGAACGTTGATCCTGCCGTAGTCGGGGCGAATGGTGCGCGGCATACGCTTTTCGGGCCACACGTCGATTGTGCCGCCCACAACAGTGCCCGCACCGAGAAGCTCGACCAGTTCGCAGGCGCGGTTCAAAGCGGCTTCCGTGTTTTCCGGCGGGAGGAATTTTTCAAACAGCGCGGAGGCGTCCGTTCTCATGCCGAGCGCCTTGGAGGTAAGGCGGACGCTTGCGCCGTCAAAACAGGCGGATTCAAAGATGACGGTCTTTGTGGAACCGGTGATCTCGCTGTTCTCGCCGCCCATAACGCCGGCAACGGCGACGGGCTTTTTAGCGTCGGCGATCACGAGCATATCCTCTGTGAGCTCGCGGAGCTTTCCGTCAAGGGTGTTCATCTTTTCCCCTGCTTCGGCGCGGCGCGCAACAATGCTCTTTCCGTCAAGACAGGCGTAGTCAAACGCATGCATGGGCTGGCCGTATTCAAGCATGACATAGTTTGTGATATCGACGATGTTGTTTATCGCCCTGACGCCCTGCGCCCAGAGACGCATTCTCAGCCACTCGGGAGAAGGTTCGATTTTGACGTTTGTGACGGCGCGCGCCATATATCTCTTGCAGAGGGACGGGTCGTCTATGCGGACGCTCAGGTAATCGGAGACGTCTCCCTCCCCCGAAACGACAGCCGGTTCCTTTGCCTTGAGCGGACGGTCAAAGGTCGCCGCAGCTTCTCTCGCAAGACCGATGACGGAACAGCAGTCGGGGCGGTTCGGCGTGATCTCAAATTCAATCGCCTTGTCGTCCATAGCAAGAAGCTTTCTGATATCGTCGCCGGGCTCGCCCTTCTGAAGAATGAGGATCCCGTCCGCCACGGCATAGGGGCACTCGTGAAGCGTCAGTCCGAGCTCTGCAATGGAGCAGAACATCCCCTGGCTTACGACGCCGCGGAGCTTTCCGCTCTTTATCTTAACTCCTCCGGCAAGATGTGAACCGTTCAGGGCCACGGGCACCAGCGCGCCGGGGAAGACGTTTGTCGCCGCTGTGACGATCTGGAGCGTCTCCGCGCCGACGTTCACCTGGCACACGACGAGCTTGTCAGCGTCGGGATGCTTTTCAACGGAGAGGATCTTTCCGGCGACGACGTTCTCGATCTCTTCGTCAAGAACTTCAAGCGTCTCAACCTTTGAGCCGGACATCGTCAGCTCGTGCATGAGAGTTTTCGAATCTATATCGCTGAGGTCAACGAGTTCGTTGAGCCATTTAAGAGAAAGTCTCATTTCGCATTTCCTGCCTTTCTTTATCAATAAAACTGGTGGAGAAAACGCGTGTCGTTTTCAAACAACAGGCGCATATCGTCGATCTTGTACTTGAGAAGCGCAAGTCTCTCCTGGCCAATGCCGAAAGCATATCCGGAATAGATCTCCGGATCGATACCGGCCATGCGAAGCACGTTGGGATGCACGACGCCGGCGCCGAGGATCTCTATCCAGCCTTCGCCCTTGCACAGACGGCAGCCAGCGCCGCCGCAGGCAAAGCAGGAAACGTCCATCTCCGCGCTGGGCTCGGTGAACGGGAAGTGATGGGGGCGGAAACGAACCTTTGTCTCCGGTCCGAAGAAGAGGCGGGAGAACTGGGTCAGGGCGCCCTTCAGGTCGGAAAGACCGATGTTTTTGTCCACAATGAGCCCTTCGATCTGGTGAAAAAACGGAGAATGGGTCGCGTCCACGTCGTCGCTGCGGTAAACCGCGCCAGGACAGATCATGCGGAGCGGCGGCTTGTGATTCTCCATAAACCGCGCCTGGACCGATGAGGTCTGGGTGCGGAGAAGCATATTTTCAGAGAAGTAAAAGGTGTCCTGAACGTCTCTTGCGGGATGGTTTGCCGGAGTGTTAAGCGCGTCAAAGTTGTAGTATCCGAATTCGACCTCCGGACCTTCGGCAATGGAGAACCCCATGGAGGTAAAAATGCTTTCAATCTCGCGGCGCACAAGCGTCAGCGGATGGCGGGAACCGATGCGAACCGGTGCTCCGGGCACGGTGACGTCGATTTTTTCCGCGGCAAGGCGGAGCCGGGCCTCGTACTTTTTGATTCTTTCGGAAGCTTCGGCAATCCTGGCCTCGATGGCGGCGCGGACTTCGTTGGCCTTTGCACCGATAACCGGGCGTTCTTCCGGGCTCAGCGCGCCCATGCCGCGCAGTATGGCGGTCAGCTCGCCCTTTTTGCCGAGGTACGCAACGCGGAGTTCTTCAAGCTTCTGCGGCTGGTCCACGGCGCTTATCGCAGCATCGGCTCTTGCGAGTATCTCAACAAGCTTTTCCTTCATTTTTTTCAATCCTTTCTGAAATAAAAAAGTCCGACCCTAAAAGCATCTTTTAAGGCCGGACTCAAACCGGTATACCACCTTAAGCGCTGTGCCGCGCTCAATTGTTTACAAGGGCTGTCACCCCGCAGCAGATAACGGTGCCGACCCGTCTACGCCCTACTTACACGTCAAAAAAGTGTGTTGAGACGTGATGCTCCGGAGGGAAAGCACGCCTTCCGGCAGGAAACGGTCCGCTCTCAGCCCAAACGGCGGAACCTCTCTTGTTTTTCCCGCGCACCGGACGGCGCACGCCGCTTAAACGCGCTCCATCTTAGCTTTACAATATATTACCACAAAAGCCATACAAATGGCAAGCGTATTTTTGCATAATTATTGTTTACAAATACCCTCTGAAATGATATAATTTCATCATACTTCAGATATGAGAGGCTTTTTCAATGAAAGACGGACTTGTAAGGATCGGCGTCGGAGTTCCCCGCGTTTCCGTTGCCGATCCCCGCTCGAATGCCGACGAAATAATCAGACTCATCAACTCCGCCGCAAAGGACGGCGCGGCCGTGCTCTGTCTTCCGGAGCTCTGCCTTACGGGCTATACCTGCGGCGATCTTTTTTTGCAGCCGCTGCTTATAAACTCAGCAGAAAGCGAACTTGAGCGAATTCTGAAAAACACGGCTCACACGAGCGTTCTGACCTTTGTCGGGCTTCCGGTTTTAAGCCGCGGAAAGCTTTACAACTGCGCCGCTGCCATCTGCCGGGGCGAGCTTCTCGGCCTTGTTCCGAAAACCGCAATCCCGAACTACTCCGAATTTTACGAGGCAAGGCATTTCTCCCCTGCGCCGGAAACCGTCGAAACGGTTTCTCTCTGCGGAAAAAAGGTGTTTTTCGGCGCGAAGCTGCTCTTTTCCTGCCGCGAAGTGCCGGAGCTTGTGGCCGCGGCGGAGATCTGCGAGGATCTCTGGATCCCGAATCCCCCGTCCGCTTCCCACGCAGCCGCAGGAGCGACGGTCATCGTAAACCTCTCCGCTTCCGATGAAACCGTCGGAAAGGACGACTACCGTCGCATGATGGTAAAGATGCAGAGCGGACGGCTTCTCTGCGCCTATGCCTACGCCGACTGCGGAGACGGCGAGTCAACAACGGACATGGTCTTTTCGGGGCACAGCATGCTTGCCGAAGGCGGATCGCTGGTTGCGGAAAATCCTCCGTTCGGGGGCTGCGACCTGGCCTGTGCCGAAGTCGACCTTGCCCACCTTCTCTACGACCGGAGAAGAATGAACACCTACCCCGCCGAAAACACGGACGATTACGTTACCGTTGAGTTTTCTCTTGAACCCGCAGCGACAAAGCTCACCCGGGGGGTCGATCCCCTGCCCTTTGTCCCCGGGGGCGAAAAAGACCGGGCTTCGCGCTGCGCCCTCATTCTCGATATCCAGAGCCGCGGCCTTGCCCGGCGGCTTGATGCGGCGCACGCTTCCGGAGCCGTCGTTGCGATCTCCGGCGGGCTCGACTCATGCCTTGCGCTGCTTGTTACCGCAAGGGCCTTTGACCTTCTCGGACGCGACCGTTCGGATATCCTCACCGTGACCATGCCCTGCTACGGCACCACAAAGCGAACCCGCGGAAACGCGGAACAGCTCTGTTCCGAGCTCGGCACTTCCTTCCGCTGTATCGACATTGCCGACGCCGTCGCGCTCCATTTCCGCGACATCGGACACAGCGAGGATGACCACAGCGTCGTCTATGAGAACTCCCAGGCCCGCGAGAGGACCCAGATAATCATGGATATAGCCAACGGCATGAACGCGATCGTGGTCGGAACGGGCGACCTTTCCGAGCTTGCGCTTGGCTGGGCGACCTATAACGGCGACCATATGTCCAACTACGGCGTCAACGGCGGTATCCCGAAAACCCTTATACGGCACATCGTCGCCTATTGCGCCGACACCGCCCTGGCCGAGGGAAGACGGGGACTTTCCGAAGTTCTCCGCGACATACTTGCAACTCCCGTTTCCCCGGAGCTTCTCCCCGCAAAGGACGGAGAGATCGCCCAGAAGACCGAGGACATCGTCGGCCCCTACGAGCTCCACGATTTCTTCCTTTTCCGGATGCTTCGCTACGGCGAACGCCCCGAAAAAATATTCCGCATGGCCGTCGCCGCCTTTTCCGGGGAAGATCACCATTTTGAACCCGAAGTCATACTCAAATGGCTCCGAATCTTCACAAGACGCTTTTTCGTCCAGCAGTTTAAGCGCTCCTGCCTTCCGGACGGCCCGAAGGTCGGTTCGGTTGCGCTCTCGCCCAGAGGCGACTGGCGCATGCCGAGCGACGCCCAGTCACGGATATGGCTTGACGAGGTCGACAAAATAAAGCTCTGAGCCATGCGGGCAAAACGCCCCTCAAATTCCCCAAAAGCTCCGAACGGAGGCCCGTTCCGGCCTTTGCTCACGAAAAAAACTTCTGCCCTGCCCGGGCAGAAGTTTTTTCGTATATTCAGGTTGGAAGTTTGACAGAAATAAAACACATTTCCGCCGAAGATATGGCGCCGACAAGCTTATTTTACAGTGTTTTCAAGCTCGCCGATGCCTTCGACAACGACCCTGACCCTGTCCCCGCGCTGCATCGGGCCGACGTTCACCGGAGTTCCCGTCGATACGATATCTCCGGGCAAAAGCGTCATGCAGTCGGTGATGAACTCGAGAAGGTACGGAACGTCCCACATGAGAAGGTCCGTGGTTGCGTTTTGCCTGAGCTCTCCGTTGAGGAAGGTTTTAATTGACCTGCCTGAGGCCGGATCAAACTCGTCGGTCAAAATCGGCCCCACCGGGCAGAAGGTGTCGTATCCCTTTCCGCGTGCCCACTGCTCGTCGTTTTTCTGGATATCGCGGGCGGTCACGTCGTTCACACAGGTATATCCCAGTATGTACTCTGCCGCGTCCTCACGGCGCACCTTTTTGGCGGTTTTCCTGATGACGAAACCGAACTCGCCTTCGTAGTCCACGCGCTTCGAAGCGGACGGGTATTCGATCTCGCCGCCGGGATTGTTGAGACTCGTGGTCGGCTTTATGAATATCGTCGGGTTCTTGGGAACCGGTTCACCGAATTCGACCGCGTGGTCAAGATAGTTTTTGCCGATGCAGACAATCTTCGTGGGGTCGCACGGCGCCAGGAGCTCCGCGTCTTCAAATCTCACCGACTCCCCCGTCGGGCTGACGCCGGAGTAAGGCGTTCCCTCGATGAGTGAAATCACGCCGTCTTCCAGAACGCCCCAGCGGGCTTCTCCGTTGAACATGATCTTCGCGTATTTCATGGGTTGATCTCCTCTTTTTCTGTAAGCTTTTCGGCAAAGCCTCTTATTTTTTCACATCCGATGCCTTTTTCGGCGGAACAGAGAACGACGTTTCCGAAGGCTGCGGAAAAGCGCTGTTCCGCAGCCTCCTTTTCGGAGACTTTCATCTTTTCGCACTTGTTTGCGGCAAAGATGAAGGGAATGCGGTGGGACTTAAAGTATTTTGCCATTGTGACGTCGCTCTCCTGAACGGGGATCCGGGCGTCCGCAACGATAACGCCCAGCGCCGGAGTCTTTCTGTTTCCGACGACCGCCAGAAATGAATCGATAAGCCCGGCCCAGCGTTCGCGCTCCGCAAAAGACCTTTTTGCATATCCGTAGCCCGGAAGGTCGGCAAGCAGAAGCCGGCGGTCGATCACAAACATATTGACGTTCACGGTCTTTCCCGGAGAAGAGCCGACGCGGGCAAGATTCTTTCTCCCGGTCAGCATATTTATGAGCGACGATTTTCCGACATTGGAGCGTCCCGCAAAAACGAGCGTCGGCAGGTCGACAATCTCAAGGTCCGCCAGGCTCGCAGCCGTCGTCAGGAATTCAGCGTTTTGAAAGTTCATGATTTCAGCGTCTTTCTTATTCCCTGCGGTTCTGTGTCAACAGAAGCTTCACCGGGGGCAATGAAGGTTTCTTTCACCTCGATGACGGGCTCCAGCGCAGCGGAAATGACCTCGTCAAGGGTGTGTACGGGTATAAAGCGTATTTTGTCGCGGACGGCCTTGTCGATCTCGTAAAGATCGGGTTCGTTTTCAGCCGGAATTATGACGCAGCTTATTCCGGCGCGGAAAGCCGCCATTGACTTTTCCTTGAGACCGCCAATGGGAAGCACTCTCCCGCGAAGCGTGATCTCACCGGTCATTGCGACGTTTCCGAAAACCGCGCGCCCGGTAAGGGCGGAGATGATGGCCGTCGCAATGGTGATTCCGGCAGAGGGACCGTCCTTGGGAATGGCTCCCTCCGGGAAGTGGACGTGAATGTCCTTTTCCTTGTAGAAATCCGGGTCGATCATAAGGCTCTCTGCCCGGCTGCGTATAAAGCTTATGGCGGCGTGAGCCGACTCTTTCATAACATCTCCGAGATTTCCGGTGAGCTCGACCTTTCCGGTCCCCTTGAGGATGTTGACTTCGGCTTCCAGAAGCTCTCCGCCGACGCTGGTCCAGGCAAGGCCGTTGACGGAGCCGATGCGGTTCTCGCGCACGGATTCATCCCGCTTGAATTTTCTCGGCCCAAGCCATCCGGTAAGCTTTGCTTCCGTGACTCCCACGGACTTCAGCTCCGGGTTTTCCGCAAACTCCCGCGCCGCCTTCCGGCAGCAGGAAGCGATCGTGCGTTCAAGCGTTCGTACGCCGGACTCGCGGGTATAGCCGTCGATGAGAAAACGAATCGCATCGTCCGTAATGCGGAACATCCGGCGGTTGAGCCCGTGGCGTTTCAGCTGTTTGGGAATGAGGTGCTCCCGGGCGATGTTGAGCTTTTCCTCGTCGGTATAGCTCGAAAGCTCGATGATCTCCATTCTGTCCAAAAGCGCCGGGGGGATCGTGTGGGTGTCGTTTGCCGTCATAATGAACATGACGTCTGACAGGTCAAAGGGCACTTCGATATAGTGGTCCCGGAACGAATGGTTTTGCTCCGCATCCAGGACTTCCAAAAGCGCGCTGGCGGGGTCGCCCTTATAGTCCGCGCCGAGCTTGTCGATCTCGTCAAGCAGCAGCACGGGATTCGAGGAGCCCGCCTGGCGTATCCCGTTGATGATACGGCCGGGCATCGCCCCGATATATGTCTTTCTGTGTCCGCGGATCTCCGCTTCGTCCCTGACTCCGCCGAGAGAGACCCGGGCAAGCTTCCTGTCCATCGCACGGGCAATGGACATTGCAACCGAAGTTTTTCCGACTCCCGGAGGGCCCACAAGGCAGATTATCTGGTTTTTAAGCTCCGGAGAAAGGGATCTCACGGCAATGTATTCGAGTATGCGGTCCTTGACCTTCTCAAGTCCGTAATGGTCCGCGTCAAGGATCTTTGCCGCCTTTGCCACGTCGAGACGTTCGCGGGTCTTTTTGCCCCAGGGAAGCTCAAGAACCGTGTCAAGATACGCTCTTAAAAGAGCGGCTTCCGACATATTCTGACCGTATTTTTTCAGGTTCGCAACATCGTGCAGAAGCTTCTTTTTGGATTCGGGGTCGCGGATCAGCTCTTCGATTTTCGCCTCATAGTTTTCGGCTTCTCCGGCATCGTCGCCCTCGCCAAGCTCGTTTTTGATGGCTTTGAGCTGTTCCCGGAGAACGTAGTCCTTCTGGTTCTTGTCAAGCTGTTCCTTGACCTTTTCCTGAATTTTGCTTTCGGCGCGGAGAATCTCCATCTCTTCGCTGAGAAGCGAACAGATTTTGTTGAGCCGCTTTATCGGATCCATTTCCTCAAGAACAAGCTGTTTGTCGGCATATTCCATCTGGGAATTCTGGGCAATGTAGTCCGCAAGATACCCCGCCCTGTCGGCAGACATCACTTCAAGCACGGTTTCCATGCCCATGTAGGGGTTCAGCTCGGCATACTCTTCGTACAGTTTCTTCACAAAGCGCAGCAGAGCGTCGTAGCCTTCGCTCTCCTCCGCTTCCGGCTTCTGCTCGGAGATATAGGCTTCGATATACGGCTCATAGCTTGTAAAGCGCTCGGCGACGCCCCTTGAGATGCCCTCCACAAGCACGCGCAGCCCCCCTCCGGGAAGCTTGAGCATCTGCTTTATTCTGGAGACCGTGCCGACGTGATAGAGGTCGGCCTC
>JAEDMJ010000070.1 GCA_016303065.1 Clostridiales bacterium | reverse complement strand
ATCGGCATGGGCAACAACCCGATGGTCGGCGCCACAGTCGCCTGCGCCGTTGCGGTTGAGGAAGCTTTCAAAGCCTGAGTAAAAATTTAAGTCTTCTGACAGATATAAAAAACTCCGCCGCTTTCCAAACGGGAATGCGGCGGAGTTGTTTTTGCGGGGAGGATTTCGCCGTGCCAAAAAAAACGGACGGGAAAAATTGCTTTGCTTTGTTGAAATCCGCCGCTTTTTTTGGTATAATTTTTTAAATCTTTCTTGTGCTCTCTTGCAGAGAGAAAGGAGAACACAATTGCCCTATACCCTTTCCACAAAGCTCGCTTTTGAGAAAGCGCTGAAAAAGCTTATGGCGGACGTGCCCTTTGAAAAGATCAGCGTCAGCGACATATGCTCTGAATGCGGCATGAGCCGCAAGAGTTTTTACTATCACTTCCGCGACAAGTACGACCTTGTGAACTGGATTTTTGACAGGGATTTTTCATTGGCGACAGAGAATAAGGAATTTTCCGGAGAGTGGGAATTCTTGCTGGCCATTTGCCGCTTTCTCTACGAAAAACGGGGGTTTTACAGGAAGGCTTTCCGCATAAAGGGTCAGAATTCGCTTGTGGACCACTTCAAAAACGTCATGTTCCCGGTGGTGAAGCGCCATCTTATCGCGGTTTTCGGAGATGAAGAGGTAAAGGATTTTCATATTAACTATGTTACCGACGCGAATATAGTCGCTATTCTGCGGTGGATAATGGATCGGGAATGCATTGCTCCGGAGGAGTTTGTTGCGCTGCTTTACGAGGGTCTTGCCACGATATCGAGAAAAATTGCCATGAATTTCAGCGCAGGTCAGGACGGGAAAGCTGCCGTCACAGAGGGAAAAAACAAATAAAAAAATCTCCGCGGAAGGTCAGCGACGTGCCATCCGCGGAGATTTTTCGCTGTGTTCGGGAGTTAAGAATTCAGGACCGCCATGAATTCTTCTCCGGTTATCGTTTCGTGCTCGTAAAGGAATTTTGCCAGCCTGTCCATTGAGGCGCGGTTTTCGTTCAGGATCGAGGCGGCTTTTTCGTACTGCTTTTTGACGAGGGCGACGACCTGGCGGTCGACCTCCGCCTGCGTCTCCGGCGAACAGGCGAGGGAAGCGTCTCCGCCGAGATACTGGTTTGAAACGGTTTCCAAAGCGACCATTCCGAAGTCGTCGCTCATGCCGAATCTTGCGATCATGGCCCGGGCGAGCTTTGTGGCCTGTTCGATGTCGTTGGAGGCGCCGGTGGTGACGGAGCCGATGGCAATGGCTTCGGCAGCGCGTCCGCCGGTCAGAGTTGCGATCTTGTTTTCCAGTTCCTCGCGGCTGAGAAGATTCTTGGTTCCTTCGTCGATCTGCATGGTGTAGCCCAGTGCGCCGGAAGTGCGGGGGACAATGGTGATCTTTTCTACGGGGGCGGAGTTCGTCTGTTTTGCGGCGACAAGGGCGTGGCCGATCTCGTGATAGGAGACGATCATCTTTTCCCTCTCGGTCAGAATGGCGTTTTTCTTCTGATATCCGGCGATGACGACTTCGATGCTTTCTTCCAGGTCGGACTGGGTGACTTCCCTGCGGCTGCTGCGAACGGCGCGGAGAGCGGCCTCGTTCACGATGTTTGCAAGCTCTGCGCCGGATGCTCCGGAAGCCATACGGGCAATCTTGTTATAGTCGATGCCGGGAGCGGTCTTCACCTTTCTGGCGTGAACTTTGAGTATGGCTTCGCGTCCGCTGAGGTCGGGGAGTTCAACGGGGACGCGCCTGTCAAAGCGGCCGGGGCGCAGAAGCGCCGGATCAAGGGTTTCGGGGCGGTTCGTTGCGGCAAGTATGATGACGCCGGAGTTTCCTTCAAAGCCGTCCATTTCGGTGAGAAGCTGGTTAAGCGTCTGCTCGCGTTCGTCGTTTCCGCCGACGCGTCCGTCGCGCTTTTGGCCGATTGCGTCGATCTCGTCGATAAACACGATGCAGGGCGCTTTTTCCTTTGCCTGTTTGAAGAGGTCGCGGACTTTGGAAGCGCCCATTCCCACGAACATCTCGACAAATTCCGAGCCGGACATTGAGAAGAACGGTACGTTTGCCTCACCGGCGACGGCCTTTGCCAGCATGGTCTTGCCGGTTCCCGGAGGGCCGACAAGCAGAAGTCCCTTTGGCATTGAAGCGCCGATTTCAGAGTATTTTTTCGGGTTGTGGAGATAATCGACGATCTCGGTCAGGTTTTCTTTTGCTTCATCCTCGCCGGCAACATCCGCAAATTTTATGCCGTTGGACGACTGGACATAAACTCTGGCGTTGCTTTTTCCCATGTTGAACATCATGGAATTGCGTCCGCCGGAATGCTGCATGATTTTTTTGCTCATGAACTGTCCAAGGGCGATAAAGACAATTATCGGCAGAATCCAGGAGAGGAAGAAGCTGAGCAGGGGCGGGATTTCCTCGATTATTTCGCGGCTGAATGTGGCGCCGGAGCTGTGCAGACGGTCGACAAGTTCCGGGTCGTCCATTATACCTGTTTTGTAGACGTTTTCCTCTTTGTCCGTAAAGAGTATGTAGGCGTCCTTGACTTCGACCTTGTCGATTTCCCGGTTTTCGGTCATTGACATAAATGTTCCGTAATCCACCTCACGAACGCGGAGCTGGGCAATGCGCGGCATCACGATGGCGTTGAAGAGCAGGAGAATTACGAGCACGATCAAGTAATAGAAAATAAGCGGCTTTTTTGGCTTTTTGACTTCGTTCATTCCGATTTCTCCAATCCGTGCAGAACAGAGATTTTGTGACAAGGTCACATATAAATTTATTCTATACTTTTTTCGCTTTTTCGTCAATGGACAGATTTCGACAACTGTGAGTTAGCGGAAGGAGAGAGCAGGCAAGCCCATACTGAAACCGGAGAGAAGGCTTTGGCAAAAGCGAAAACTTTTGATAAGATTCCAACAAAAAGCATATTTTTTTTGCTGCTGCGGCTGTTTTAGGGCGCGCTGCGATTGCTGATAAGCGAATATATGTGTTGACAGAATGTTACGTGTGCGTTATAATCTGTTTAACAATAATTTAACAAAATATAATATGTCAAACGGGTGCGAGGGGCCGGATTTTCTCCTGACGGGCGCCATGGGACCGGGACGGGCGCATGACTTTTTCCGCCGGAGGGGAATTTTGGCGGCTTTGGCTGCGTTTTTCCGTATTTGGACAACTTGAGGGGACTTTTGAGATGTCATCAAAAAAACTAAAGCAATTTGTAAAAAAACGGTTCAGGTTTTTTTGCTTTTTTTCATGCTGCCGGGATATGCTGCGGACTTTTATCAATATCCTCATCCCGGTGCTGCTGTCCAAAATTATTGCGGATGCAGCGATGGGAAATATCAGGGAAGTTTTGGTTCTGACTGGCGCCGTTCTTTTGATAAAACTTTTTGAGTTCATTGTTTTTTGCGTAAGCGATAACGAATTGAAAAAGAATCTCTCTGTAAACAAGCATATATGCAAGCTGGAGTTTTACAAATTTTTCTTTGAAAGACCGGTTCACGAACTGTTTTCGCTGAAAGCAGGGGAGACGAAAGAAAAATTAAACGACGATTTTGAAACCATAACGAAAAAATATACTTCAACTTATCCCCAAACCATAACAGCCTTCCTGTCCGCCGCTGCGTATTTGGTGTATCTGCTTTCCCTGAGCAAGTGGATCGCGCTTATTTTCTTTGCGTTTTCGATGCTTCAGGTGATTCCGCCGATCGTGATACGAAAGTATCTTCAGGTAAACTATGACAACTGCCGGGACATTGAGGCAGAATTGACCGACTTTGTCGTTGGGGGATATCGGGCTTTTTTGCTCATAAAGCTGTATAAGCTGGATATCTGGTGGAAGAAAAAGCTCGCCGGGCTTCACAGGGAATACTCGAAAATCGGAAGAAAAAGCATATACACGGGAACTGCGGAAAGTGTGCTCAACGATATTGTAAACAGCGTTCTCACTTACGTTACATACGGCTTGATCGGCTGGCTTGTCTTAAAGAGCATTGTAACGCTTGAGGTTGGCGTTCAGGCAATCGCCGTGTCCGGGAGCGTTTTCGGCCTTGTCAGGACAATGTTCCAGGTGATTCGGGATGTCGCCGTGAGCCGGGCGGCCGAAAGACGAATTTCCGATTCTCCGACGGCGGCTGAAACAGAAGACGCCCGCATATCCGCGGGCAATATCAGTATTTCTGATTTATCATTTTCGTACGATGACAATGAACTGATATCAAATCTTAATCTTTCAATTGATAATCCGAAAATATCAGTCATTAAAGGCAAAAACGGGAGCGGCAAAACGACCCTGCTTTATCTGATTGCCGGAGTTTTGAAAGGCAATGCGGGAGAAGTCCGGATAGACGGATTTTCATCGCTGGAGCTTACGGCTTCCAACTATCCGGGGGAATTGTTCTTCCTTCCGCAGGAGGATGCGGTTTTCAATTTCACGGCAATGGAATTGTTCGGAATGATGTTTCCCGGCTGTAAAGACAAGGTGCTGGAGATGGCGGAGAGCTTCGGGCTGAGCAGGGCTTTGCTGCTTGAATCCAAAATAAGCGAACTGTCCGGAGGAGAGAGAAAAAAGGTCTTTCTTGCCGCCGCTTTTGCGGTGGATCCGGTGCTGATGATTTTGGACGAGCCGACGAATTCACTGGATAACGGGGGAAAAGCCCTGCTCAAAGAACTGTTGAATCAGAGAGAAGGGCGCACACTGCTTGTCACTCATGACGTTTTTTTGGATGATATTGCAGAACACATATATGTTATAGACAAAGGAGCCAATGATGAAGACGTATAAGAAACGCGTTGTGAGAGATTGTGCGGCTGCAGTTTTTCCGTCTGCGGTGTGTAATGTGTTGGACGCGGTTATTGGCGCATTGCTGACTGTATATATCTCGAGCGTTCTGGCCGGATTTGCCAACGCGGTTTTTGAGATGGATATAGCCTACGGAATGTCAAATTTCGGAATAATCCTGATATGCGTTCTGATCTCTCTGTTTGTCATGCCCCTGTTTGGCACCATGAAGGAGATTCTTCTCAACGATAATTCTTTAAAACACGACCGCATGATCTACGGAAGATACCTGAATAAAAAATTCAAAGAGGCCCGGCAGTTTGACGAGGGCGAAATTCAGTACCGGCTTGAAGATGATGCAATAGATTTGCGCTGTATGTGGCAGGATTTGGTCACCAAATTTATTGCCACACCGATTATACTCGGATATCTGCTCTATCACTCCCTGCAAATCAGTCCGCTGTATACGGTGATTATCTTTGGGGTTTCTGCAGTCAAACTGGCAGTACCGCTGGTGACAAAAAAGCTGAATGCCAAATACGACAAAGAAGTTCGTGAATATCAGGCGCAAGTGCGTGCCTGTGAATTTGAAGTGCTCGATCAACCCCATAAAGCAGCGATGTACGGTCTGACGTCTCCGCTGCTGGAAAGATTTGACCGGATGTACATGCGCTGTTTTCGTGAGTCGCTGAGAAAACGAATTCGACTGTCGGCCGTCACATCAAATCTGTCCGGAATGCTTAACACCTCCTGCACCATTGTCATTCTTTTGTTCGGAGCCGTACTGGTTGCAAACGGAAAAATGACGGCCGGAAGTATTGCCGCTGCGTTTGGATTTCTTTCGGTATTTGATCTTTTGTTCGGGAACATCTCTTTCCTGATCGGAAATGTCCCTGTGTTTGACACGCTGGTCGACCGCCTGAGCGTATTTTATACCGATGAAGAGGATGCTTCCGGCGTACAGGTGCATTCTTTTAATGAGATAACTGCCGGAAATCTTTCTTTTTCGTATGATGAAAAACCCGTATTCCAAAATGTGAATTTCACTGTGCATCCGGGCGACAAGGTTGCGGTGTGCGGGGCAAACGGAAGCGGCAAATCGACGCTTATTAAGGTGCTTTGCGGTTTGCTGAAAGACTATTCGGGCCAAATAAAAATCGACGGACAGGAATTGTCGGAGATATCCGCCTTTAGCTGGTACGACTGTATTGCATATACAGAACAGGAGCCGTACATTTTCCCGATGAGCATTCGGGAAAACATACGCATTGGAAATCTGAAAGCGTCCGATGCGGAACTTGACGGGGTGATTCGGGCTCTTGAGATTGAACGCCTTGCCGGCCGTTTTTCCGAAACGGAGATACAGCAGCTTTCAGGCGGAGAAAAACAGAAAATATCTATTGCGCGGGCACTGCTTAAAAACACTCCGCTGATCATAATGGACGAGCCAAACAACAATTTGGATAAGGAGTCTTTGAGCTGGCTCAAAAGCTTTATCGAACAATCCCATAAGACGATAATTTTTGTGTCCCACGATGACGACATAGTATCCTGCGCCGATTACACAATAAATTTGTAAATCCGCCCGCGCTCAAGCTTTGGTATTTTTTATCGGCGCGCGCTGGGGCGCTTTGAGATGCGGACAAATCCCCCTGCAAAACGAAGGTTTTGCAGGGGGATTTTTGAAAATGATTTCCACTGTGTTCATATGTGTTTCTGGTGCCGGAGTGAAGCCGACTCAGCTTTTTGAGCGCGGCGGTTCAAAAGTGCAGCCCATTGGCTCAAAATGCCCCCACAGAGCTTTGATACGCTCCCAAAAAGCGTCTGACTTTTGGGGGCGTATCATTGGCAGGGGGGCAGAACATCAAAAAAAACGGAGCAAGCTTTAATAAAGCTTGCTCCGCTGCAATGGACCCGAAGGGGATCGAACCCTCGACCTCTGCGATGCGAACGCAGCGCTCTCCCAGCTGAGCCACGAGCCCATATATTTCAGTCGGCGGAATTATCCAACGACTGAAATATTATATCATATTATTTCGTTTTGTCAATACCCTTTTGAAGCTTTTTGCGAAAAGACT
>JAEDMJ010000027.1 GCA_016303065.1 Clostridiales bacterium | reverse complement strand
AAGCATTAGTTATATTAAACCGGACTGCCGATTTGATGATAAATGATGGGCTGTGCAGTTTCGGTTTTGGATGTCATATATCTAATGATGAAATAATGGTAGAAAAATACAATGTTGTTTCTGTTTATACACAGAACAAAAATACTTTTGACGGTTTTTTTGAGGAACACGAAATTGCATTGGTTGAGCATTTGGTCACTGCTTGGGATACTTTTACGCAAGACATGCCCGGTGAGTCTTTTAGAGTTGATACAGACGGCAAAAGTATTTACGATATTCCTGATATTTTAAAAGATTTGGGAATCTACTTTGCAGAGCAAAGAGAAGGGTAACTTGCCCCGATTTAAGTCTCAAGTTAAGCCGCATATTTTCCGCCACCTGACCTAAGCGGAACTTATCAAAAGTATTCACGAGAAATTCCAACGATAAAACCTCATAACCAGCCGAAAATCCGCCAAAAAGATCAAACATAATGACGTGGGGCCAATTTAAATGCGCCAATGAAAAAAACGGCACCGCGATGTGTTCGCAGTGCCGGGAACCGGAGATTTCGAGAGATTTCTCCGGTTTTTCGACTTTGAAGTTTTTCGGACTTTTCAGAAGCTTTTCGCGATTTTGGGGTACATACGACTCGAATTGACGGAAGGGCGCCTTCCCGGCATTTTCCTTACTTCCAGAGAATCGTTTCCGGCATGGTCCAGAGTCCCTCCGGCTTTTTCGTGGTAGACTGAACGGCTATTTCCTTGTGCGCCTCTCCTGCTTCATCCATAGCGAGAATGACATCTGTTACATGATATGCCATTTCTGCGCTTGCTTTATGCGGAACGCCCGCCTCAATGCTTCGAATCATATCCACGACGCCAATTCCGCGCCCGTATTTCTGATACTCCACAAACTGCGGAACAACACGCCATTCGGTGTCCCGGAACCGGCGAATCAACACCTCTCCGGTGTAACAATTCGGATCCGGAATAATCATTGTGCCTTTTTCTCCGTATATTTCAACGAAGGGCTGTTGGCTTTTCCAGATGTCAAAGGAGTTTGTGAAAGTCGCAATCACCCCGCAGTCAAACTTCATGGTCGACGCAACGTAAGTAGGAACTTCGACCTTGATCTTCTCACCGCGGCGCGGCGGCACTTTAATGGTTCTTTCCGGCCAGGTAATCTTTGACACGGCCGACACCGCGTTGACAGGTCCCAGCAGACTTATGAACAGGTTTAAGTAGTAAGGAGCCATGTCCATCATCGGACCCGCCCCCTTTTGGTAGAAAAAGTCCGCATCCGGTCTCCAGTATTCGTTGCCTCTCATGGCGCACATGGCACTGGCTCCGATCGGCGCGCCAATCCAATCTTCCTCGATTGCCTTTTTTGCAGTTTGCGAGGGCGCACTCATAAAGGAATCCGGGGCACAGCCGACACGCTTGCCAACTCTCTTCGCAACATCCATGATATGATTTATTCCGTCACGGGTGGTGGCCATGGGCTTCTCGGTATATACGTGCTTTCCCGCTTCAAGAGCGCGAACAGTGACCTCTTCATGCGCTGCCGGAACTGTCAAATTGATAATCAAATCAATTTCCGGATCATCATAAAGCAGTTCGGGCATACCATATTCAGCAATTTCATATTCTTCGGCGCGCGCTTTTGCTTTTTCGATCCTGATATCTCCCAGTGCCACGACCTCAAAGTAATCCGAATACGCCTCCCGCGCATAAGTCAGATAATTTCCGGAAATTGCGCCGCAGCCGATAATCCCAACCTTATACTTTTTCATAATATGTTCCTTCTTTACTGATATTTTGGTCTCATTTCCTCAGATACTGCCGTTCTGTCTGCTTCCAGGCGAATCAGCCGTTTATCAGTTGATCAAGATAACGGTAACTTTTTGCGGCAAGTTCTGCAATAGAATCAAAATCTCCACCGCCTTCGGTTTCCACGGAAATAACTCCGTCATACCCGATGCGCTTCAGTTGTTCCACTACACCTTTGACATTGACAACTCCGTCGCCGACCGCAACGCACTCTTTTTGCTCGTTAATGTCCTTTGCGTGGCAGTGAATAACTCTGCCGCCGATTTCCTGCAAAACCGCGGCCTCATCCTCGCCGTTCACAGCCCGCACGTATCCGGACTTGCCGTTTCCGCTCTCGACATATCCCGCGCGGAAGATGTTACAAGCGTCATAGTTGATTCCGAGTACTTCAGGACTGCCGATAGTCAGAATTTTTTTCAGCCCTTCGCCGGTCAAGGAAAAGGTTCCGTGCGGTTCCAACGCCATTTTAACGCCGTATTTCTTCGCAACCGCAAGAATTTTCGTCAGCTTCTCCTGAAGCGTCTCAAAAGCCTCCTCGTCCGTTGTTCCCGGAATCCTGGAACCGTCTCCAAAGTGTACAATCGGAATTCCGGCTGCCGCCGCCCATTCAACGGAGCGTGAAACACATTCCACCGAGTCAGCGGGACGAATGATATTTCCGTTATATGACCACAGTCCGGTTATTCCTTTGAATCCGTACTTGTTTTTCAGACGGACCAGTTTCTCCGGATCATCGGTTTCTATATTGACATGGGGACACCAAGGACCCACGGCCTGTGTCTCAAAATACTCGAAACCGATTTTCCGTATTGCATCCAGACTGCGCTCCAGATCATATTCTCTGAACAGTACCGTTCCGCATCCGATTTTCATGTTCATCTTCCTCCTGACAAAGTGATAATATCTGCGTTTATCCTTTTTGTTCCATGTTCCAAATCGCCGGCTTATTGCAGGGCTGCTGAAAGCACCAAGCCCGCCGTATTCTTTCATTGGCAGAGAAAGTGTTTTTACTTTTTTATCAGCTGCCTATAAGCCAGCGATTAACTCCTCGCCGCTTACGCTTTTATGATATTCTGTATATTCGGATTTCACTGCATTATTCCACCCAGTACCATTTCGATTTAATCAAGTATAGCATAAAACAATTATAATTTCAATATTCCGCAAGCTTAAGTCCAAACTTAACCCGATTTGCTAAAATAGAACCACACCATAATGACACAGCAGTAATCCAACCGAAAGTTGCAGCGCCGGGAATATATTCAACATCGCGCCGCTTCAAAATATCTGTTTGGTATGGTATAATACAGCAAAAGATATTGAGGGGCTTGGGTTTGTGACAAATAAAACTCATTTCGGGAAAAGGATATCGGTACTCAGGCGCAAAGCAGGGCTATCCCAATTATATAAGATATTGCGTCAAAGCCGCAAGTCAAGCCGCAGATATTTCCGACATGTGAACCGACATTGATGCAGCGCAGACCCCCCCCAAAAAAAGTAAATCGCACTTAAAGGAGGAGCGTATTTTGGAACGCAGAGGACTGATCATCCACCCCCATGAATTGACGGAAACCTGGATCCGGCGATTGCCGGACCTCGGAATCAACGTGTTGGGGATCCACCCGGCAGGGGGCGCTGATGCAGACCAGACATTGGGCGCATTAGCGGATATGATGCGGGATCCCGCTTTTCGCAAAAAACTGGATAAAGTGAGAGCCCTGGATATCCGGATTGAGTTTGAGATGCATGCACTGTCGTATTTGATGCCGAGAAGCCTGTTTGCCGACCATCCGAATTGGTTCCGCATGGACAGGAACGGAGATCGAACAGCAGATTTCAACCTTTGCGCTTCCGACCCCGGGGCGCTGCAGTATTTGAAGCACAGCGCCGCACGCCTGGCCGAGGCGCTGCCTTCGGACAGTCACCGATATTATTTTTGGTTGGACGACCTGAAAGACGGCGAATGTCACTGCCCGCTGTGCCGCAGCCTTTCTCCCTCGGATCAGCAAATGCTCTGTCTGAATACCATGCTGCACGGAATCCGGGAAGTCGATCCCCGGGCAAAGCTGGCTTTTTTGTCCTATTGCGATACTCTGACACCGCCGGCTGTGGTGAAACCTGAAGACGGGATATTTATGGAGTTTGCTCCGTTCCAGCGCCGCCCGGACAGACCCATCTGCGACAGTGACTGCCCGGAAAACGCCGCGCACCTGGAAAAGCTTAAAGAATCGATGGCGTTTTTCGGGACAGAGGACGCGCAGATTCTGGAGTATTGGCTGGATAACTCAATGTTTTCGGGATGGCACTATCCGCCCCAACCGATCAAGCTAAACGACCGGATCATCAAAGATGACGTGCAGTTTTACCGCAGCCTTGGCTTCCGGTCGATCACAACGTTCGCCTGTTATCTTGGAGACGACTACGAACGGCTTTACGGCAGACCCGACCTGTCTGCTTACGCAAAGGCGTTCGGAGACCGCTGAGGACACCGGCAAAAATCGAGCAGCAAGCCTTCCCCAAAAATCCGCCGTATCCGTTTTGCAATGAAACGGATACGGCTTTTTTTACCCAAAACATATATCTGCAAAGAATCCCCCGCTTATCGGAAGTATACCTTTTCCGTCCGGACAGGGCTGCGTCCCTCCTGAGATGCAAGAAAAAAGCAGAGAAAAAATCAAAAAGTCAGAAAAATTTTCCCTTTGGGATGGAAAAAGCCCGGAGACCATGCTATAATTACCCTGTATACCCCATGATGAGGTATAGGCGAACCATAAAGCAACGATTGAATGGGGAGAAAACATATGGAACCTGGGGCTGTATTAAAATATCGCAAGGTTCTCGGAAGGGTGTTGACGGTTATGGGGCTGATCGCGGCGCTGACAGGGTTGTTTGGCTGCGGCAAAAAGCCAACACAGCACACGGTTTTGGAACTCAGCAGCGTTTCCCTATCCTGCTGCCATATGGACCGCTCCTTCGGCTATTATTTTTATATCCGCACGGAGGATAACAAGTGGCTTTTTGACGCGGAGTGCTTTACGCACGGCAACGAAAAGGAAACCCGCATTGAAAACCGCGAAGCAGACGCCGGGGACATAGACGCCCTGTTTGAAATACTGGACCGCTGCGGAAGTATCGCCTATGCGGAAAACTACAAAAAGCCGATGGGTTCACCTTTTGAGGCTCTGGATGAGACGACATACAGCTTTTGCCTGACCTTTTCGGACGGAAGTCAGTATGTGACCTGCGACCGGCAAAAGGAACTTGAGGAATACTTCTATCAAATAGCCCAACGGATGAGCGAAACAGCCGAAACGGACGGCCTTTAATGACAGCGCCGTATTCGTGAGAAACCGACAAGGTGTAAACCCAATTTTCAATACAGGAGGATTTAAAAATGGCTTTTTTCGACAAATTGAAAAAACAGGCTGTCTCCGCCGCAGCCAACGCGGCACCATCCGCAGGCGTCTCCGGCAAAACCGAGAAAATACAGTTTGCCGATCTGCCTGAAAATATGGAGGCGTTCAGGGCGCTCCCCCAGGCGGCGCTCTCCACGCCCTTTGACACGGCGGCGCTGACAGTGGCAGCCCTTTGTCTCTATCCGTCGGACAGGGAGCTTTGCTATCAGATGCTTGACTATCTGCGCGGTCCCCGTCCCATGAACGGAATGGACAAGCAGTTCATTGCCGACCGTTTCCGCGCAAAGGACTATGTGCCCCGTTCATATTTTGAGGGCGCCGTGCCCGGCAACGACTATATGCCCACGGCCCCCTATACCGTGACGGTGAAATCCGATCCCCACTCCTATGATGAACAGGGTTTTGCCAAGCTTTTCATCCCCTCTGGCGGCGCGGACGCTCCCCGTCCGGTAAAGCTGCGCCAGGCAAAGGACGGCAAATGGTATCTGTGGGAGCAATTCCTGCTGACCGGCATCCGCGAGCCGGAGAGCAGCAACCCCTGGGCATAAGGCGGCCGGGACGGGGCAAGGGATTCGCGCTTTTCCGACGCCGGCACACGCAAACAGCGTAAGCTCCGTGACCTTAAACGCCGGCTATATCATACCGGCTGAGAAAGAATAAAAAAATCAGGATGGCAACCGGGCACGAAAAAGATATTGTGTTCATTATGGCGCTTACATTGCTGACGGCAGGAGCAGTCACCGCCTACGCCGCCGGAGCTTCGGGGACGCCCCAAACGACCGAAACCACCGTTCCAGCGGGAGATAGCATGTCCTCCGGCACTCGGCAGCCCGGTGATACAGAGTCTTCTTTCGGGTTCCCGTGGCGGCTCTTTGCCGTAATCGCAGCCGCGGCGGCCGCAGGCGGCGCAGCTGCCGTTATAGTAATGCTTTGCATAAGAAACCGGCGATCCAAAAAACGATAATAAGCGGCAGAAATCCGAGTGTTCAATCAAATGGCAAAATCCGCTGACGCAGCTTATTTCAATGCGTCAGCGGATTTTTTTATATTGATCGGTTCAGGGCACGCTCTCAAATTTATTGGGAGCGTCCCAGGGAAAGCGTTCCCGGTAAAACGCCGTATGCAAGTTTACAGTTCAATATCCAAACTGTACCCGTCGTCAATGAGAACACAGTTGATACCGTTTTTTTGAGCAAGCTCCAAAACTTTTGCGTTGTCTTCAAGCACGCTGTCCACAGTGCAGTCTTCATCATCCAGGCGTTTTTCAATGGCGTTTGCATATTTCTTTATGTCGCTGAAATGCCTGTCGATATAGCTTTCGCTCATGACAAGGCAATAGTATCTTATATTTTCCAGATAGTCTTCCGAAAAATCCTTTTTCCAGTTAAAGGGAATATAGCATCCTTCAACGATCAGATTCTGTCCGTTTTCTATGACTGTTTTGATCATCTCACGAACAACGGGCCACAGGTATTCCGTCAGTTCAGAGTCGTCGTCCGTTGGCGTAAGGGCTGTTCTGCCGCTGCGGATCAAACCCATTTTCAGGTGGTCTATTGACAGGTACGGATATTTATATTTTTCAAGCAATTTCTGCGCCAGCAAAGTTTTGCCTGTATGAGAAGCGCCGGCTATCAAAACAATCATCGTTTTCTCTCCATGAGAAAGTTTGTCAGAGCGATTCCGTCCCTAACCGACTTCTGTTCCCTGACAACGCTGTATCCTCTATGCTCAAAGAAAGGTTTTGCCGTAACGGATGCCTGTGTCGTTACGGCGTCCGTATCGATTGCCCGTTCCAGTTCATCGCATATAGCGGCGGCAATCCCTTTTCTCTGATAATCCCGGTGAACGTAGAGCCGGTCAAGATAGCCTGTACGGTCAATATCTCCAAAGCCCACAATTATATCGTTCTCAAGCGCCACAACCGTATAATGCTCCGTGAAGGATTTATCCCAGGCTTTCAAATCCACCTTGCCGCTTGCCCACACGTCAAGCTGCTCTTTCGTATAATCTTTCGCGTTTACTCTGTGGACCGTCTGAAAAAACAGCTCAGCCATCGCTTCACAGTCAGAGCTCATGTATTTTCGCAGTGTCATCATTCATCCCCGCAGAAATTCTTATGCAGGTCTCCAAATCCAAAAAATATGGCGATACGGCAAAGCCTTAAGCACTCCGCGCAGAAAAAGCCTTCGGATTTACTTTTCGCGGCAGGGAGTTCAAAAGTGAATCCGAACATTTTTTATTTTAGACAAGCAATTGGCTCATTATCGAGATACATAATTGCAAAATGTATTGATTTATTAAGCTTTTCCATCAAATGTTTTTTAGTTATTTTTGCAAATTCACTAGAATAGCAAGAAAAATTCTTGGATAAAGTATTGTTCCAATCCTCAATTTGCATTTCAACTCTTAATGCAACAATATCATCTATATTATTGCTTGTTGCAATTATCATTTCTTGTCTAGTAATTTTTATAAATCCTCTTAATTATTTTTTGTGCATTATGTGCCAAATGTCATTTCCCTCAAATCCACACTTTCTGTAAAGCACTTCCGGATTTGTGGAGTTATTAACTTGTCCGGATACAGTAACAAATGAAGCCTTGTCTTTCATCCTTTGCAATAGTTCATTTACAATAAATTTCCCTATACCCTTACCACGATATTTTTCAGATACTTGTATCCATTCTAAAATACCTTCGCCGATTTCTGTATCCAATTCAGCAATGCCTGTACCGACAATCTTATTATTTTTACAATCCTTAACAGCAATCCATAGCTCTTGATAATAAACCTTTCTTTTACGATAACTATCTAGTTCATCAACAGTTAATTTACTACCCTTATAGCATATGTTGATGTGTTTTGCAAAGTCGGATAATGTAGCGTCACATAACTCAAAACCGTTTGGCAGAACAGACTGATTTACTTCTATCAAATTATGTTTTAACCTAAAATAAGGCTCATCATTATAATCATCTAGATAGCTTTGGTTAAAATCCTTGTCATGCAAAATTAGCATATTGTCAGGTACAACAATTTGCTTTTCTTTCCAAAACGGAAGCGAAGAAGTGCCACAAGGATTAGATACATATGTTTCTTTACTTATCATTTTTAATCTTTTCAATATCCTTTTTTCTCAATAGTAATAATTCTTTCAAACATTTTAGTTCATCCCAATTAGGATTAATAAATCTAAAAGTTGTACGGCAAACAATATCATATTCCTTACCGAATATTTGCTTTCTTGTTCCACCTTTGCAAGCACCGCAGTTTTCGCAAACATCTATATGCTCAACAGCGATATTTTTAATTCTATCTTCTAAATAACATAATGGTGAAGTTCGGATTCACGTTTCGCGGCAGGGCTTGTCAGCGTCTGAACAGGCAATTCCCGTAATCTCTCTCAGGCATTTCAAAGCGGCGGCCGAACCTTCCGGCGAAATGGAATAGTGCATCCATTTGCCCTCTTTTCGTCCGGCGACAACACCGGAGTCACACAGAATTTTCATGTGATGGGACAGAGTAGGCTGGGTTATATTGAGCTCTTCAAGCAGTTTGCAGGCGCATTTTTCGCCGTTTCGCAGCAGCTTCAGTATTCGTATGCGGTTCTCGTCGCAAAACGCCCTGAAAATCAACGCCGTTTTTCTTTCCTCCACCCAAAAACACCTTCCGCAGAAAAATCAATATGTACTATTATATGCCTCACATAGATATTTGTCAATTGTTCAAGCTAAAATCCGGCTGTTCCGCCTGACGCGGGCAGGACAACAAACCGCCTCCCTGCTTTTCTTCTTTCAAACAGACGCCGCGCGGTAAACAGAGCCTCCGGGAAAAATCAGACTTTCGGCCCCCGATTGATACCTGACGGACGCTCCGTTTTTGAAATCATGCAGAGAATATCTCCTATGTCTTCCCGAAGGCAAACGGATTGTCCCGCTATTTCATTCGGACAGCCGCATTCCCCAAGGTTTACGCAGGCGTATACCGCGTTTGGGTTCCGTGCCGTCATCTGCCAAAAAGGATATTTGATTACAGCGGGCGTATTCAGTCCGACGCCGAGTTCCAAAAACAGGATGTGCGAATTGCCCCGGCGGCGAATAAAATCCTTATACCGGCTTGCCGCCGAATGCCAGCCCGCGTCCTCGACAAAGGAAGCGTCGCACCGGAGATTCATTGTCATTGGCGCGCCGCAGAGGTGACATTTGGGTATCAGCTCCGCGGGTATTTTCATATCCTTTTGCTGTTCTGCCATTGCTCTGACAGCTTCTTCGTTGTCATAGGTTTTATCGTGACAGGGCTTTGAGCATTGCCACAGGCCGTAATCGCCCTGAGTGTAAAACAGGCGTCTTTTGTCGAAGCCCGCCCGCTGAAACTGATGGTCGACGTTTGTTGTCAGCACGAAATAGTCCTTATCTTTTACAAGTTCAAGCAAATCGCGGTACGGCTTGCCGACAGGACAGTCATATCGGTTCACAAGAATATGCCTTGACCACCACGCCCAATAGTCTTCAAGTGTTTCGTAAGGATAGAAGCCCCCCGAATACATATCGGCGATACCGTATTTTTTGTGAAAGTCCGAAAAATACCTCTCGAACCGCTCTCCGCTGTAATCCATGCCCGCCGAAGCGGAAAGCCCTGCTCCCGCGCCAATAACAACAGCGTCCGCCGTGTCGATTTCGTTTTTCAGTATTTTTATCTTATCCCAGAAGTTCCCGGTAGATCCCGTAATCCAGCTCTTTGAAAACATTGAATACCACCTTGATTTTGCTGTGTGAACGGCTCTTAAAGTCTTTTACTGTTTTGACTGCGATTTCGGCGGCTTTGTCATTGGGAAAGCGGAACTCCCCCGTCGATATACAGCAGAAAGCAATGCTTTTTACCCCGCTTTGCTCTGCAAGCTCCAGACATGAGCGGTAACAGGAAGCGAGCAGGCCGCAGTCCCGCTTTGTCAAACTTCCCCTGACGATCGGGCCGACCGTGTGGAGTATATATTTGCAGGGCAGATTGTATCCCGGCGTTATTTTTGCCTTGCCCGTTTCTTCTCTGTGTCCCTGCTTCTTTCTTATCTCTGCACATTTGAGCCGAAGCTGAACCCACGCAAAGGTGTGAATCGCATTGTCGATGCACCCGTGACAGGGACCAAAACAGCCCAGCATTTCGGAATTTGCGGCGTTGACGATGGCGTCGCAGGGAAGCGTTGTAATATCCCCCTGCCACAAATAATGGAAGGTTTTAATACTCCGGGACTTAATGCCGGGGACAAAGCGCTTCGGAGAGCTGAAAAAATCCATCGGCAGCGTATCGCAAAAGGTTCTGACGTCTCAGCTTCGCGATATGGAGCAGAGCGGTCTTGTAAGCCGAAAGGTATATGCGGAAGTGCCGCCGAGAGTTGAATACTCCCTGACGGAGCTTGGAAAAAGCCTTCAGCCGATCCTCGACGCCATGTGGAACTGGGGCAAAGATTACAAAGAAAAATGCAGTCAATAGCCAAAATACCGTCAGCTCCCCCTTTTGGGGGGTGGGCTGGCGGTATTTTATTCCGGGCATATCCGCGCTCCTGCCGCAAAAGGCTGTTTATTCCCCTTCAGCGGCATATCCGGGCCAGGAAACCGGCAATCTCCTCAATTGCAGAGATCCTGCACCCCAGAAGACCGTGCTCCGCGGGATAAATTTTCAGCCGCTGAACAGCCTGCGTACTGTGTGCCGCGAGCCTGTCCCAAAGCGGCTGCACCATTTCGGAAATCGGGGCGCAGGAATCATATTTTCCGGCAAGGCACAGAATATTCTGATCCTTAACTTTCCCGAAGGCGTTTTCAAAGCTCATCTGATCCCGGTGCTGTTCCACGTCCCGGAAAATATATTCCGCCCCGTCACTTTGCAAAATCCTTCCCTCTTCCAGAAGGTCTGTCAAATACCTCCGCTTTTCTTCACACAAATAGCGCGTCGGATCAAACGGCGCAATCAGGATCAGCCCGCGAACGCCGGGAATATTTTTCCCGGCGTTCAGCGCGGTGTTCGCCCCCATGCTGTGGCCGAGCAAAACGATATTCCCGGCATCCACATTGTACTTCCGGCAAAACTCATCGCTCATCGCATACCCCCGCCAGATTGCGGGCGTCTTCAATGCAGTGGGTGATCAGATATTTTCCTTCGCTTCCCCAGGCCCCCCCCGGTGATGGGGCGCCATAACGACACAGCCGATGCGGCAAAGAGCATGGGCAATATCGTCGTTGCGCGCAGAGCCCGGAAAGCCGTGCAGCATGATAACGCACGGCCGCGGAGCGGAATACTCTCCGTCTGGCCACATAATTTCTCCGTAAACATGCTGGCCGCTGCTGACAAAGTCCAATGTGTCGTAGTCCGGGAGGGCGGACGGATCGTGGCGTTCTTTATCCCGGAACAGATACCGGGTATCCAATTTACTCATCTGAATTCTCCTGATTATCCCTGTAATTTTTCTCACAGCAAACCCAATATTTGCCCCTGACAGATCGCAGCTTACCAAAGCCTTACGGGCGGGAATTTCCGGACCCGTAGATCTCTTTTGCAACTTCCCGCATTGCCTGCGCTTCCATCGGCCTCTGGAAATAATCAAAGGACGGCGCGCATTTTCTCAGCACGTACGCGTAATTGCCGTCCTTCGGCTGATCGTCCGAATTCACATACTCCCACGCCTCGTCAAGCAGGGCTTCCACCTGTTCGTACGCCGTATCGTCCCGGTCAAAGGTCAGGTGGGCAAGCATCACCAGAGAAATTGCGATCTCTCCGGCGTGATGCCCCACTTTTTTTCAGAATCTCGACGGCGCTTTTCCAGTGTTCCTCCGCCTCATCATAGAGTTTAAGTTCATTCAGGGCCGCCGCCTTGTTGTTGAGCAGCGCCGCATATTCATAGCTCTGAGTTCCGCCGTTTTTCCGGTAGCAGGCCTCGGCTTTGCCGTACAGCTCCAGTCCTTCCCGTATTCTCCCGAAAAAGGAGAGGGTCGTAGCCGCGTTGACATAGATCGTTGCGCCGGACAGATTTTCGGACAGTCCCAATTTTTCAACAAGAGAAAGGCTTTCTTCCATGGCGGAGAGCGCCTTCGTTTTCTTTTGGGTTCTGCGGTAATAGCCAACGGCTTCATTCAGCACAGTCAGCAGTCCCCTGTCGTCGCCGCTTTGTCTTGCCTGGAGCTCCCAGTATTCGATGCATTCCCACGCCGAACGCATATCGTTTCGGTTAAAGCACTCGTCCAATCTGCTGATGAATCTCGCAACATCGATCCTGTCCCTTCGTTCCATTCTCTTCTCCTCAATGCAAAACCCTTCCGACCGACAGTTCACCGATCCCGAGAAGATATTTTATCGCTTCCGTCGCCTGCAGACTGCCCAGAAGACCCGCCGCCGTTCACAAAAGATATATCCCGGTTTTCGTTCCCCGCGGGCGCAACAAATATATAAAACCTATGTGTTTAATAAGTTATATTAAGATTTTTTTTACCGCGTTGTCAAGAGCAGCACAACGAGAATCGCGGCAGTCAATATTTTTTTGATATGGGGCTTGACAGGACGACGCAAAGGTGCTATAATACCCACAAAACCGATAGGTTTAATATAACAATGATCGGGGCGCTTCTATGAAACGAATACATATTTGGGGTCGATGTTGATTCGCTCTGTTTTTCGCATCCACCCGAAACGCAAATATAATAAATCAAAATAAGGAGAGATAACTCATGAAAACCTATGACAGAATCACGGATTTGATCGGAAAAACACCGCTTTTGAAGCTCAACAATTACGGCCGTCTGAAAGGACTCGGCGCGGACATCTACGGAAAGCTTGAATATTTCAACCCCGCAGGAAGCGTTAAGGACAGAATTGCCAAGGCCATGATCGATGACGCGGAAGCAAAGGGCGCGCTGAAGCCGGATTCCGTGATCATTGAGCCGACCAGCGGCAACACGGGTATCGGTCTTGCGGCGGTGGCGGCGTCGCGCGGATATAAAATTATTCTTACCATGCCCGAAACCATGAGCGTTGAGCGCCGCAATCTTCTGAAGGCTTACGGCGCCGAGCTGGTTCTCACCGAAGGGGCCAAGGGCATGAAGGGCGCAATTGCCAAAGCGCAGGAGCTTGCGGCCGAGACGCCGAACAGCTTCATTCCCAGCCAGTTCACCAATGCCGCCAACCCCACTGCCCACCGCAATACGACGGGCCCGGAAATCTGGGAAGACACCGACGGCAAGGTGGACATCTTTGTTGCCGGCGTCGGCACCGGCGGCACCGTTTCGGGCGTCGGCGAATACTTAAAGAGCAAAAACCCCAACGTCAAGGTCGTTGCGGTAGAACCTGCCGGCTCCCCCGTGCTCTCCAAGGGCACGCCCGGTCCCCACAAAATTCAGGGCATCGGCGCGGGCTTCGTACCGGACACGCTGAACACCGGGGTTTATGACGAAATCATTACCGTGGAAAACGAAGACGCGTTTGAAACGGGAAGAACCCTGGCGAGAAAAGAAGGCCTGCTGGTCGGCATTTCATCCGGCGCGGCCGTATGGGCTGCAACAGAGCTTGCAAAGCGTCCGGAAAACAATGGCAAGATCATTGTGGCGCTTCTTCCGGATACCGGAGAGAGATACCTCTCCACTCCCATGTTCTCTGAGTAATACTCAGGATGCTCAGCGGTGAGTTTGTGATCAAACTTAAAATCCCCGGCGAGGGAAAGAACAGGATCACAGACGCCGGGAGTTCCGCCAGACCCGTTATTTTTCAAAAATCGCTGCTGTCTGTGCCGTTCAAACAACACGGGCGGTTTGTTCCGGGCGTAACAGCAGAAGTACCGCGCATGTAAAAGCTCCGCCTGTTCCTCCCGGCTTTCCGGTCTTTGGTAAGCCGGGGAAAACGGGCGGAGCTTTTCGTCTTTTCCTAAAACAGCGGTCTTTCGCGCTGTTTTAGGAAAAGATTTGCACAAATAAAAAAAGCAGGGGTTGCCTTCTCCTGCTTTGTCCGGCTCTATATCGTATAGTCATTCGTATACCGCTCTTTTTGCCGGTCGAGTATATCCTGTAAGGTAATGCTGTCGAGATATTCGTTGATCACACGGTTAAGTCCCTGCCAAATGGGAAGCGTTGCGCATTCGCCGCTGCGCTCACATTCGTTCGGCTCCTGATTAAGGCACTCTACCGGCGCAAGGCTTCCTTCCGTCAGGCGAAGGATCTCTCCAACCGAATATTTGTCGGGAGCTTTCGACAGCATATATCCTCCCTGTGAGCCGCGGGTGGTTTTCAGAATATTGGATTTGTTAAAAATCGGAATGATCTGCTCCAAATATTTTTTTGATATGTTCTGACGGTCTGCAATATCTTTAAGAGCAACAAAGCCGCAGTTCCGGTGCTCCGCCAAATCGATCATCATACGCAGGGCATAGCGGCCCTTTGTGGAAATCTTCATTCGTTTTCACCTCTTGATTTCTTATAACTCTATAATAACATATATTTAGTAGGTTTTCAAGTGCAAGGGAAATAAACTCAAGAAAAAAGAAGTGCACGGAGATACCGCTCGGCAAAAAAGGAGGAAACTTATGACTTTACAGCAGCTGTACTATGTGATAACCATTACGGAAATGGGCTCCTTCAATAAAGCCTCGGAGGTTTTATATATTGCGCAGCCGTCGCTTACCGGCGCCGTGCAGGAGCTTGAAAAGGAACTCGGTATCACCATTTTTAACCGTACGAGAAAGGGAGTTTCGCTTACAAACGACGGAGTTGAATTTCTGAACCACGCCCGTCAGCTCTATCAGCAGTACGAAATCATTCTGGACAAGTACGGAAAGGGCGCAGCGCTTAAAAAGAAATTCGGTATCTCGACCCAGCACTATTCTTTTGCCGTCAAGAGCTTTGTGGAGATGGTAAAACGCTTCAACACGGCGGAATATGAGTTTGCGATCCGGGAAACAAAGACAAGAGAAGTTATCGAAGACGTAAGCACCTCAAAGAGCGAAATCGGAATTCTGTATCTCAGCGATTTCAACCGAAAGATCATTACAAAGCTTCTCAGAACCAACAACCTGGAATTTCACAAATTGATCGACTGCAAGCCGTATGTCTATCTCTGGAAGGGGCATCCGCTGAGCAGGCAAAAATCCATACGGTTTGAGCAGCTTAACGATTATCCCTGTCTTTCCTTTGAACAGGGGGATAACGGATCGTTCTATTTTTCGGAAGAAATACTGTGTACGAACGAATATCCCAGGACGATCAAGGCAAACGACCGCGCCACCATGCTGAATTTAATGGTCGGACTGAACGGATACACTCTTTGCTCGGGTATTATCTGCGAGGAGCTGAACGGAACGGATTATATGGCCGTCCCCCTTGAGGAAGAGAGCGATTCTGTCAGCAATAAGATGGAAATCGGCTATATTGTGAAAAAAGATATGCTGCTCAGCTCCATGGGCGAGCTGTATATCCGGGAAATCGACCGCTATCTGAAGGACTCCGTAAAAGAATAATTATAGGCTCAGCCTATTACCGAGTATACATATAGGATATTGGACAAACACCGCCGGACGCGGTATAATAAACGCAAAGATTAAAAAAGGACGCCAAAAACATGAAAAATTATTTTGAAGCCCTGATACGGGCAAACTTCCGAAACGGACGAATGTGATCGGTCAAAGCCGGTTCCGGTAAAAATCATTTCAAAGAGGCGTACAAACGCGGTCGGATTTTTTCTGACAGGTTCAAGTCCAAAAACGAGGCGGCAAAAAGAGCCCGCCGAAAGCAATGGACAAAACATTGAAAACAAGAAAGAGGTAATTACAGTGAGCAACTATAAATTTGAAACCTTACAGCTTCATGTGGGACAGGAACAGCCCGATCCGGCAACCGATGCGAGAGCCGTCCCGATTTATCAGACCACATCCTATGTATTTAAGAATTCCGCCCATGCGGCGGCGCGCTTCGGCCTTGCGGATGCCGGCAACATCTACGGCAGACTGACCAACTCCACGCAGGACGTTTTGGAAAAGCGCGTTGCCGCTCTTGAAGGCGGCGTAGCCGCTTTGGCTCTGGCTTCCGGCGCGGCTGCCGTGACCTATACCATCGAGGCGTTGGCCCAGGCCGGCGAACATATCGTAGCGCAGAAGACCATCTACGGCGGCAGCTACAACCTGCTTGCGCACACTCTGGCTCAGTACGGCATCAAAACCACATTTGTTGACATTCACAACCCCGCGGAGGTGGAGGCCGCCATTCAGCCCAACACCAAGGCAATTTATCTTGAAACCCTCGGAAACCCCAACAGCGACATTCCGGACATCGATGCAATTTCAGAGCTTGCCCATCGCCACGGGCTTCCCGTCGTGATCGACAACACCTTCGGCACGCCGTACCTTATCCGCCCGATTGAACACGGCGCAGACGTCGTCGTTCATTCCGCCACCAAGTTCCTCGGCGGACACGGCACAACTCTCGGCGGAATTATAGTGGATTCCGGCAAGTTTGACTGGAAGGCTTCCGGCAAGTACGCGCCCATCGCGGCACCGAACCCCAGCTATCACGGCGTGTCCTTTGTGGACGCGGCAGGCCCTGCGGCGTTCGTCACTTATATCCGCGCAATACTTCTCAGGGACACGGGCGCCACCATTTCACCGTTCAACGCATTTCTCCTGCTCCAGGGTGTTGAGACGCTTTCCCTGCGCCTTGACCGCCACGCGGAGAACACCAAAAAGGTCGTTGAATATCTTGCAAACCACCCGCAGGTGGAGAAGGTCAACCATCCCTCCCTCCCCGATCATCCGCAGAACGCGCTCTATAAGAAATATTTCCCCAACGGCGGCGCTTCGATTTTCACCTTTGAGATCAAAGGCGGTCAGGAGGAGGCCCACAAATTCATCGATAATCTGGAGATTTTCTCGCTGCTTGCCAATGTTGCCGACGTAAAATCGCTGGTTATTCACCCTGCGACCACAACGCATTCACAGCTTACAGCCGAAGAGCTTCTGGATCAGGGAATCAAGCCGAACACGATCCGCCTCTCAATCGGCACGGAGCATATTGACGATATCATTGCCGATCTGGAGAAAGGCTTTGCGGCCGTCAGATAATTTGTGACAAAAAAAACGCCGGTGCAGAATAGCTCTGCACCGGCGTTTTTGTGTGCCGAATTATACCGGCAAAGTATAAACGGCGCAAAGAAAGCGCGAGAAAATATGCCCATATTGCCGGACGGCGTCCTGCCCCGGACAATCACGTTGCAAATCCCGCATATTGCGTCATGTACAGGTCATAGTATTTTCCTTTTTGAACAAGCAGGGACTCGTGCGTTCCGCTTTCCGCAATTTCTCCGTGATCCATCACAACGATAAGGTCAGAATCCCGAACCGTGGAGAGGCGGTGGGCAATCACGATGCTGGTTCGCCCCTGCATAAGGCGGTGCATTGCGTTTTGAATGGCCTTTTCCGTGCGTGTGTCCACGTTTGAAGCAGCCTCGTCAAGAATCAGAATTTTCGGATCGGCCACAAATGCGCGGGCGATCGCAAGCAGCTGGCGCTGTCCCTGACTTATGTTTGCACCGGCGCCGGTCAGAACTGTATCATATTCCTGCGGAAGATGCCGGATCATATCCTTACAGCAGCTCATCTCTGCCGCCGCTTCCAGCTTTTCGTACGCGGCAGCTTCGTTTCCGTATTTCAGGTTATTGCGAACCGTATCGGAAAACAAAACCGTGTCCTGCAAAACGATTGCGACGTTTTGCCGCAGGCTTTCCCGCGAAACCTCCCGAATGTCCTGCCCGTTGATCGTAATTGCCCCGCTGTCAATGTCATAAAACCGCATAAGCAGATTGACGACGGTGGTCTTGCCGCTTCCGGTTGCGCCGACCAGCGCCACTTTTTTGCCGGTTGGTATTGTCAGAGAGAAATCCTTTATAACGTATTTTTTTGAATCGTAGGAAAAGGATACGTTTTTGAAGGCGACCGCCGCATTTTCCTCTTTGACGAGCTCCGCCCCGGCATGGTCTTCGTTTTCCTCGCTGAGCACGGCAAAGACGCGCTCAGCCCCGGCAATTGCCGTTTGCAGCTGACCGTAAACCTGTGCGATCTCATTGATCGGCCTGCTGAACTGCTTTGCGTATACGATGAACGCAGAGATAACGCCCACCGAGATCAGCCCGTTCACGGAGAAATATCCCCCGAAGGCCGCGATAATAACAAAGCCGATATTGCCGATGCAGTTCATAATCGGCCCCATAATTCCGCTGAAAACATCGGTTTTGATCCCCGCTTTTGTGAGCGAATCCGCCGTATCGCAGAAATCCGCGGTCGTAATTTTTTGATGGTTATAGGCAACGACGGTGCGGTATCCGGAAACCATTTCCTCCACCGTGCCGTTAAGCTGCCCCAGCAGACTCTGACGTCTGCGGGAGAACCGGCGCACCCGGCCGGAAAGGATCTTTGTCGCAAGCAGTGTGAGCAGAACCGTGGCAAGGCTGAGAAGCGTAAGCTGCCAGCAATACCAGAGCATGATTGATATTGTGCCTATAATTGTGAGGACCCCCGAAAAAAGCGACGGCAGGGATTGTGACACAGTTGTGGAGATGTTTTCAATATCATTGGTCATCCGGCTCATAACATCGCCGTGAGAATGAGTGTCGAGATATCGAACCGGCAGATCGATGATCTTGCCGAAAAGCTCTTCCCTCATCTGCGCATTGAACGAAGAAGATGAAAAAAAACTCGCCGATGCGCTTAAAAAGGTCGATCTCCAGGACAAGGTAGCACAGACAGAAAAAGGTGCAAACACGCAGTTGTACCGTATATTTGATAAGGACGGCATGGAATTTTCGGGAGGGGAAATGCAGCGGCTTGCAATTGCCCGCGCAATTTACAAGGATTCTCCTATTCTCATTATGGACGAACCTACGAGTGCGCTTGACCCGAAAGCGGAGTACGAAATATACTCTGGATTCAGACGAATAACCGAGGACAGGACTTCTGTTTATATCTCGCATCGTCTCTCAAGTGTAAAATTCTCAGACAGAATAGCCGTGTTTGACAATGGAGAGATTGCAGAACTCGGAACTCATGACGAGCTGATGTAGAAAAAAGGTATGTACGCTGAACTTTACAGTATTCAGGCAGACCTTTATAAACAGGAGGCACCAAAATGAAAAAGTTTAAAGAGCTTTTGGGTGCATTTAAATATGTTCCCAAACTGTTTGGGCTGATTTACCGCACAGACAAACTGTATCTTTTTTATCTTATATGTGAAACGCTCTGCTTTGCCATCATTTCATATCCATCTATATTTCTCGTTAAATATGCCTTTGACGCAATGGAAGCAAAGGGACCCTTTCCAAAGTTTGCGATTGTATGTGTTTCACTTATTCTTTGTCAGCTCGCCATTTCCCTGTTAAAGTCGAAATTCAACAGTATCCGTCCTGCACGGACGTCTCTTGTTGTAGGCAGACTTTATAACGAGTTTAACAGAAAAAGTATGGAGATAGACTACGAACTTCTTGCTGAAAAAGAAATTAACCTTGGAGAATGTCTGACTAATATCTACTCAAATGAATAAGACGCGTATCTTTGAGGATATCCGTGTGCAGTAGGTTATTATTAAAAAACTTACCGAACGTTTTGTTGAATGGAAACAAAACGCACTGCTTAACCGAGATGCGCCTTTTTCCGGACGGGGAAAACAATCCAGATTAACAGAGACGGGCAGGGACGAAATAAATAAAGGCGTGTGTTGGACTCTTTCCACACTGAAAATCCCGATAAAATATGATATAATATTTCCAACCCCGCCTAACAAACCGAAAAATCCACAGACTATACAGGTGAAAGCATTGATCAATCGCTTGGAGAAAACCATGAAAAAACGGGAACTGCTGAAACACTTTGATGACGACCTGCTGGACAGGCTGTTCGGGTTTTGCTATGCGCGCACCAACGACAGTTACGAAGCCCAGGAGCTGTGTTCGGACATTGTCTTCGCCCTGGTTAAGGCCTCTCATACGGACGGAGAAATAACAAATTTATATCCGTTCATTTGGAGAGTTGCCCGGAACGTATACGCCGATTTTTCAAACGCCCGCAGAAAATATGAAGATACGTTCTACGGCGGCGACGCAGATGAAGTTCTGCTCACGGCCGCAGGCAGTGAGCAGGAGGATGACAGCAGCGAGCTGCTGACTGCGGTTTACCGGCGCATTGCATTCTTAACCAGAGCATACCGCGAAGTAATGATTATGTACTACATAGACGGCTTGTCTGTCGCAGAAATTGCAAAGCAGCAAAACACAAGCGAGGGCACCGTTCGTCAAAGATTGTTTTCAGCCAGACAAAAAATTAAAAGCGAGGTGGAAGAAATGTCAGAGACCTGCAACAGACCTGTGGCTCTTGACAAAATTGATTACGTTATTTGGGGAACCGGAAATCCCGGTTGGGGCGACCCCCGTAAGGTGTGTACAAGAATGTTTTCCAATCATATCGTCTGGCTTTGCCGCAAAAAGCCGATGAGCGCGTCTGAGATCGCGGAAGAACTGAATGTGCCCACCGTCTACGTTGAGGAGGAGCTTGAAATCCTTCGCAAAGGTGAAAACGGAGAGTACGGCTTACTCCGCCGTCTGGATAACGGCAGGTATGCAATCAACTTTATTCTGCTTGACAAGGATATAATCGAAAAAGCAAATGCGCTTTACACTGAACAGCTGCCCCGAATCTGCGAAATCATATCGGACTATATTGAAGAGCACAAAGCAGAATATCTTGCTTATCCATATCTCAACAGAAAAGTTGACCTGAATCTTATTCTGTGGCAGCAGATAGCCAATATGTCCTGGGCGTTTTCCGAAAATGTTGAAAGAGTTTTGAAGGAGAAGCATTTCTCCGACGCCGCCGGAGCAAAGCGTCCGTTCAGCGTCTTTGGTTACGTCGATAACGGAAAATATTACGGCGGAGGTTGGGACGGCGTTGAAGCACAACACGTTTGCGGTTTCTCCAACGTCCGGCTTGACAATATCTATATCTCCCGCATAAAGAAACACTTCAGCTGCGGACTCAACGTATCAAAGGATCCGCAGATACAGCTTGCGCTTCTTGCCATTGAAGGGCTCGATATCAAATCTTTATCCGAACAGGATAAGGAGCATGCGGCAAAAGCAATTGAGTGCGGGTATTTGTACCGCGACGGAGATATGCTGTATACGAAGATTCTTGTGTGTCCTCTTTCCGACAGTGACAGTCTCTTCAGAATCAGCAACGGCTTGCAGAACGGATATTTTAATGAAGCGGCAGAGACCGTCGCGGCAAAGCTTGCAGAACTTATCAAAAAATCGGTTCCTGAATATCTCCACGGTGAATGGAGACTTGCAAACGTCCTCGCAGGCATGCCGGTTCTCGACGCCGTCGTGGAGGCGCTTATTGAAAAAGGCGTTCTGATTCCTCCGGAAAACGGAATCGGCGCAGAGGGCTGCTGGATGAGCGTCAGAAAATAAATCCGCTGCCGAGCAAAACGCCGGACTTTCGCCGCGCCGGAAAAAGCGGCAAAAGTCCGGCGTTTCCCGCTTTTTACCGGCGCTTAAAAAAAGCCTTATACCGGATCAGCGGCTGTGTCTGCCGGTATAAAAAGCGAGAGGCAGCGGGAATAATTCCCGCTGCCTTTCGCTTGCGTTTATTTTACCTTTTCGGGGTTACTTTGCTCTTTTCTTTCTGCTGAAAATTGCGGTTCCGGCAATTCCGAGCACACTCGTCAGCATCAATGCGATCCAAAGTCCCATTTTGCTGTTGTAACCTGTATACGGATCGTCCGGAGTGTCCGGTTCCGCAGGCGGAGCAATTTTGCTGTTGGCAAAGGAGGTTTCGCCGCTGTACTCAACCTCCGTCTTCAGTGTTCCGTCGCCGTTGTCGCTGACTTTAACGGTAACCTCGCACTCGTGGCTGTCGTAGGTGTAGCCCTCCTGTCCGTCGTTGACCTCAGCGATGAAGTAGGTGAAGGTCTTGCCCGCGTCCTGTTCGGTGAAGTTCAGAGCTTCAAAGGTGAAAGCGCCGTTCGCGTTGTTTTTCACCGTGCTGATGACGTTTTTGTCCTTGTCGGACAGTTTGAAGGAGAACTGCTCCGGCTGAAGCTCCGCGCCTGTTACGGTCTTGGAGCCGCTCAGCACGACAGATCCCGCGGCCTTGTAGCTGTTTGTGAAAACCGCGCCGTCGTTTTCGTAGGTGATCAACACGGCAAGAGTTCCGTCGCCGTTGTCGCTGATCGACACGGTCACCGTCTCGACGTGGCTGTCATAGGTGTAACCGGGAGCCTGCGCATCTGTCTCGGCAATGGTGTAGGTGTATGTCTTGCCCGCGTCATCCTGCGAATAGACAATCTTGCCGAAGACGATCTGACCGTCAGCGTTGTTGACGGCAGTGGCCGATTCGGGCATCGGCGCATTGTCCTTGCCGGTCAGCGTGAAGGAGAACATTCCGGCTTCGAGCGCACGCCCGTTGAGCACTTTCCCGGCCATTATCTGTGCGGTGCCGTCGGCCAAATAGACGTTGGAGAAGGTTGCATTGCCGTCGTACTCCACCGCTGCCGTCATGGTTCCGTCTCCGTTGTCGGAGACGGTGACGATGACCCTGACCACGCTGGGATCATAGGTATAGCCCTTTTGTCCGTCGTTGATTTCAGTGATCTCGTAGGCATAGCTGCCAGGTTTGTCGAAAGTGATGCTGCCAAATGCAACTCCGCCCTGCGCATCATTGGCGGCGACTGTCTCGACGGGCATCGGAGCTTCCGGAGCGGAAGCGGCGATCCGGAAGCGGAAAGCGCCTGCCGCAATGTTCGCACCGGTGAGCGTCTTGGTAACACTGATCCTGCCTTCGGCAAGCGTTACGGAGGAAACGGAATACGTGTTCGTAAACCGAGTTTCCGGGCTTCCTTCAATAACTTCGGCGGTCAGGGTGCCGCCCCGGTTGTCCGTCACCTGCACCTTGACGGTGTAGGTGCTCTGACCGTTGGTCACGCCTGCCACAGTGCCGCTCTCGCTCACGGTGTACTGGTATATGCCCGGCACGGTGTACTCAATTCTTCCGAAAGAGACCGCTGTGCCCTTGCCGTCGGGGTTGACTTTGCTTATCGCGCCGTCCACTGCGCCTGCCGGCATCGGGGCGCCGTTTACCGCCTTAAGGGTGAGGGTGTACCGTCCGCTCACGTCAGGAGGATTGTCTGCGGGAGCCGTAACCTCCAGCGTCTTGCTGGCGGAAAGCTCAAGAGTTGTCAAAGTCGAGCTGTATGTGTTGGTAAAGGTGGTGTTCTCCGAATCCTCCGCTGTCGGCGTTGCACCTGTGACAGTGGCCGTCATGGTACCGTTGCCGTTGTCGACGACTTCGACCGTCACGGTCTTGCCGGAAGCCGCGGCCGGGTCGTTGACGACGCCGTCCACTTTACCGGACTCGGTGATGGTATAGGTGTAGGTGCCGGGCAAATCATAGGTGATCGGGCCGAAAGCAGTCGCGCCGCCGTTCGCCTCCGGGTTGGTTACGGTTTTCACGTCCGGCATCGGCGCGGCGTCGGTTCCGCCCGTCAGCGTGAATTCATACTGACCTCTGATGCTTTCCGGACCGCTCAGTCCCTCCGGTACGGACAGCACCTTTGCGACGGGAATCATGACGTTGGTGACCGGAACAACGCTGTATCCATTGGTCAGCGACGCGCTTTGCTCTTCGTTGGAGACAATCGTACCCGTGAGGCCGTCGGATCTGACAACTTTGAAGCCGCCCGGGATGTTTACTTCTTCAACGGAGTAGGTCACTCCGGAAGGAAGGTTGTAAATGACAGCGGTCTCGTCCGCCTTCAGAGAAATAACTCCGTTTGCCGGGAAAGCGGCCGCGGCCGACGAAGCGCCGCCCGCGCCGACAACTGTATATGTCACACTGTCGTTCGCGTCAGGAGTCCACGGGGCGCCGTTCTGTGTAAAGCTGACCTTTATGTCAAAGGCCGCATCGGGAGCGGTCAGCCCCGCGTCGGCAGTGACATATTTTGAAATCTTCAGTCCGCCTTTAAGCACATTCGTCACAGTGACGGTCGTTCCCGTCTGAGTCCCGTCGTCAGACTGGACGTTGGCAACCAGCACACCGTCCACAAGCATCGGATGGAAGCTGTCGGCTTCCATCTCGTAGCGGAAATGGATTCCGGACTCGGCAATGCTGTATTCATGGCCGGGCTCCAGTGTCTGTCCGTTTACGATCATGCCCGGCGCAACATAGACCTGCTGCGTCCAGTTGTTCGTCTCACTGAGGGTCACGCTCGTATAGACCTTGTTTCCGTCCATGATTTCCAGAGTGACCTCATCCGGACGGTCTGTCGGATCAAGGGAGTCTTCCCACGCCTTTGTGACGTAAATCAAACTTCCCGCCAGACTCATCGGATCCGGATTTTCAAGCACTGCCGTGCCCGGAGTTTCCCTGACGCCGGTGTAGATACCCGTATCAGGATCCTTTGTGTAGGTATATCCGTCGGCTGCCGGCTGACCCTCTTTATAGCCCGCGGGTTCGGTGGAAGTCGTTTTTGTTTCAATCTGTGTGTAGCCGAGATTGGCTTCAAGATTGGTCTTCAAGGCATAGCCGTCGCCGACGCGGACGAGCTGCGCCTTCTGATCGGCGGTCAGGCTTTCATACGTCACAAGCCCGTTGTTTAAGTCGGCCACCAGATCGTATGCCTCCTGGGAAGGCCAGACCTTAAAGCTCACCGTATAGGTTACGCCGTCCTCAAGGACCAGATCGCCGAGATCCCATGTAACCGCTCCGCCCGCATATCCGGCCGCCGGGGCGCCGGTCCATTCTACTCCGGTTCCGTAGGCGCCGCCGCTTCTCGTGTAGGTAAAGCCGGACGGGTCGGCAGATACCAGCATGGATGTCATGGTGGTGACATTGTCCTCGAATTTGATGTCAGTATAGGAAAGGGATTTCGTAATTTGTCCTATGATTTCGGCGAAGGCTTTCTGCAGTCCGACCTGGTCGGAAACGTTATAGCAGTTGCCCGCAGGCGCGCCGGCATCTTTGACAAGCTCCTGCATTCTGGTGACGTTGCCAAATGCGCCGATGCCGAAGAAATTTTTGCCCGCATTCACAATTGCCTTGGCAGCCGGCACCGCTTTTTGGTAGGAGGTGGCGATGTTTCCGCTGGTTTCCTGTCCGCTTCCGCCGCCGACATATTCGGTCGGATTTCCGTCGGAAACAAAGATCACATAAACGTCTGCGCCCGGGCGTGTGGCAATGCTGTTGGCTGTCTCCAACGCAGCCTGCCAGTTGGTTCCTGCTATATAACCCGGAGCAACGTTGATTGTGTTCAAAGCGCTATTGAACGTTGCAATATCGCTCGTTCCGACAACGGCGGTCGAAGCGTAAGTGGCAAAGGACACAAGCGACATTTGAACTGTGTCCGGGTTGTCAGCAGTGTTGTTTGACAACAGCTCGGAAGCAAGGGTAGTTACGGTCGCCTTGGAAACAGAGAGGCGGTTTCCCGACTGGTAGCTGTAACGCTGCCCTGTGTATTCATAGTAGTACCTAAAAATCGTCCGCCAATATACCTTCCCGGTATATTCGTCGTTGTCAAGCTTGATATACCTGTCGCCGCTCCGATAGTAGAGCTGTTGATATTCACCGAGAAAATATCCATAGCGACCCGTGTCATTCTCTACATATCCTTCGACGCTTTCATCCATGCTGCCCGAACAGTCGAGCACCACGATGACGTCTGCCTTGTTGGATTCTGAGCTGCTCTGCGCCCGACCGGTAACGCTCAGAGACAGGGTATAGGTGCCGTCTCCGTTGTTCGTGAGCGTCTTTGCGGCAGCCGGCGGAGTTGAGGTTTCTCCGCTTTCGCCTTCCGCAAACGCCGCCGCGGGCATCATCCCCAGTACCATGACCAGGCACAGCAGTATGCTCAGCAGCTTATGCAGTTTAATTTTTGCTTTCATAAGCAATTCCTCCTTATTCCTTTCCGGCATTTTGCCGGGTGATCTGACCGTGTGGTTCGTTTTGTCGACTCTCCCACACGGCAAAGAGAGCGTCCGCCCTTCTTCATCCGTTCAGAGGAAGGAGATGGGCATAATACGATCATATCAATCCGTCACCACCATCCTCCTTACAAAGCGTCGATAACCGCTGCAAGATAGCTGGAAGAAACGGAGCCGTAGATGAAATTGTCAACCAGCCCGTCCTTCTTCGCCTGACGCACCTTGTCCGCCAGCTTCTTTTCGGTGTTC
>JAEDMJ010000004.1 GCA_016303065.1 Clostridiales bacterium | reverse complement strand
AATTCCAAACTTTCAGTCTATGCTTACCTTTACCTACAGTAATAAATCTTGCCTCAACGCACGCAAGTACCGCATCTTCCTTTTTCTTGTCGCACTCCTGTACGGCAGCTACCCTATGCCAGTAATGCTCTCATACTGTCTTATTGGAAACTACCTTGCCGGCGTTTTTGTTTTTTCGGGACGCTTGTCACAAAGACTGCGCCGTTTTTTGAACGCGCAGTTTAACAGCCTTCCCGGGCAGCTCTTTCAATAAATTCCTCTTTTGATTCGCGGGAAATGCTGTTGAATAAAATGCTGTAACCTCCGATGCGCACAACAAGGTTCGGATATTTTTCCGGACGGTCAACCGCGTCTCTCAAAAGCCTTGAGGAGAGCGAATTCACCTGAAACTGTAGTCCGCCGCCGGACAAATAAACCTTTATAAGCGCGGCGATCTCAGCTTTGTGGTTCTTTACTGCGTCAGTTCCGAAGTTTACGTCGATCGGCTGACCGCCGAAAAATTTGTGCTGGGGCAGTTTTGCCGCCGACAGGACAAGATCGGTGGGGTCGCTTTTCCGAACGCAGTTGGAGCACCCGGCGTTTTTGGCAAAAGGCGTTCCCGCATACCTGCCGTCAAAGCCCGCGCCCCATCCGCCGCCGTAAGCCACATTGGCGTCGAGCGTATGAAGCGACGGCGAGAAGATATAATTGCCGCGGTCAAAGCTTCTTATAATCCTCTGCATTGTTTCCGCAAGTTTAACGGCATAATCATCCGCTTCGGAATTCCGGCCGTATTTGGGGCAGGAAAGAATGTCCTGCCTCAATTCTTCATAACCGTTGAAATTCATTTTCACCGCTTGGCAAAGCTCGTTTAAGGTATATTTTTTATTCTTAAATACAAGCTTGTCTATTGCGCAGATGCCGTCCGCGGCGTTTATCATCCCCATGCATTCCACCGTAATATTATGATATACGGCGCCCGAGATCCTGTCGCAGCGCTTTTCAATGCAGTTTTTCGTGAGCAGGGAGACGAAAGGATCGGGGTCGGATTTTTCGCTGAGGCCCGCCCTGCTCCGATAGGATTTCTCACAAACGGAGAGCAGATATTCCGCCGCCTTCTCAAAGCTTTTGTAAAGCTCCTCAATACTGTTCACCGCGCCGATTTCGGGCACGGTGAAATCTTTTTGCAGAAGCTTTCCTCTGTTTACCGCCGCTTCAAGGGCCGACGAGGTATTGAAAACAATCCCCCACATACTGTTGAATTCTTCACCGGCTATGCCTATTCCCATACAGCTGTTATTGGAAAACCGGGCGGCCTTTTCCCGCGGAAGTCCCTTTTCAGCAAGTGCATTAACGCAGGCGTCTTCCCCGTAAAACGTCGGCTGGCCCATTGAAAAAAGCTTTTCGTCAATCAAAGCGTTCCAGATGCGCTCCGGCGTTTCGGCGCTGACCCTTGCTCCCAATATCGGCGAGGGCAGGGCGAACTCTTTTTGGCATTCAATGAGAAGCTCCGACAGCTCGTTATACGGTGTGCCGACGTTCATCAGACAAGCCCCGTCGGCGCAGCTGTTCAAAAGCTCGTAAAAATTTCTGAGTATGCCCTTTGCTTCCGCCTTTGACATTCCCCTTTCAAGCGACGCCTTATAATAAGGATACATATACTGATCAAACCGGCCGAGGGAAATGCTGTACCATGCGTTTTCGGCAAGCGGAAGCAGAAAATGTATGATCCACACCGACTGCACCGCTTCCCTGAAATCCTCCGCGGGCTCAAACGGCACTTTGTTTACGATTCTTTTTATTTCGGCAAGCTTTGCCTTTCGAAAGTCTTCGGCGCTTTTAAGCTCGGCGTCCAAAAATCCGTCTGCGCGTCGAAGCAGCAAACGGACGCTGTCAAGGCTCTTTTTCATCGCGTTCAGGTATTCATTGTCCGGCTCGCTTTCAAGCCCGGCTAAAATGTCTCTTTCGTAACGCGCCAGTCCGTTATCAAGTATAAATCCGTAATCGACAAGGGTATGGGCCTTGTCGACATTGGTATTGCTCCCGAATTCCTGCGGTTTGTCGATTATTTCCCGAGTCTTCCCGTCGGGTATTTCGTCGCTGAACCTTTTGAATTCACGTCCGCGATCCTGAAATCTGAACCGGCCCAGAAATTCGTCCGTCTCACGCAGTTCAAAGTCAAGGGCCCCGATTTCAAGCCTCAGCTTTTCTGCCGCTCTTTCTGCCGGAGGCAAAGCGTTGAGACGGTCAAAAAATTCGTCCCTTACGTATGCTTCAATCGAATAACTGCAAAGCGTCACGGTCAAAATCCTCCCTGTAACCCCGAGACTTCGCGAAATATTATGCGCGGCAGCTTTAATCAGCGGGTATTTTTTTCACCGACAGGCTCCGCCCCCGCCGCAAATTCATTATTGCGTTATAAATATATAACTTGTTTTTCGGTTTGTCAATCGTTTTTTTCATTGATCCGGCTTTTCCAAAAACTTTCCCGCCTTTTGGCCGCGCGCGGGAACATACGCAAAAAGCCAAAACCGGGAGTTCTCCCGGTTTTGGCTTTTTCACAGAAATCGTTTTTTCTCAAGGCGCGGGGACGGGCTCGCGGTTTTCCTCCGGGGCTTTAGCTTCGGAAGAGGCGTCATTTTCCGCCTTCATAGCCTTCACGGCGGCGGAAAGCATAAGCTCGATGCGGTTCAGCTGGTTTACCTCGCTGGCTCCCGGATCGTAGTCGATCGCCGCGATGTTCGCCCGGGGATATTCGCGTCTCAGCGCCTTTATTGCGCCTTTTCCGACAACGTGGTTCGGAAGACAGGCGAACGGCTGGATACAGACGATGTTTTCAACACCGTGCTCAAGGAAGTTCGCCATCTCTCCGGTCAAAAACCAGCCTTCTCCAAACTGGTTGCCAAGGGCAAGGAACTTCTGCGCAAGCTGAGCCTTGTACTCGATGGGCGTGTCCGGCGTAAAGCGGCGGCTCCGGGCAAGCGCCTTTTCCGCCGGTTTTCTGACCGCTTCAAGCACGCGGATGAGGGCGTTGCCCTTTATCTTTGAGCTCAGCGTGCCGCCGAGGCAGTCGTGTCTGAAATTCCGGCCATATCCGCTGTACTCAAAAAAGTCCAGAAACTCCGGAACGACGGCTTCTGCCCCCCTGCTTTCGAGAAGCTCCACAAGGCGGTTGTTGGCCAGGGGCATATACTTTACAAGGATCTCGCCGACGATGCCGACGCGCGGCTTTCTGAGCCCCTCCGCAAGGGGCAGAGCGTCGAAGTCCTCCACGATCCCGCGGCAGATCTTTCCGAATTCGGAAATATTGTACCGCTTCTTCGTCAGGTGCTTAATGCAGATATCCCGCCATTTGGCGTGAAGCGCGTTTGCGCTGCCCGGAGTCAGCTCGTAAGGCCTGGTCTGATAGAGGCACTTCATGAGAAGGTCTCCCAGCACCACCGACGTCCCCGCACGGATAATCATTGGCAGAGTGATCGTAAATCCGGGGTTTTTCTCCATGCCGTTCATGTTCAGGGAGATGACCGGTATATGGGAAAGCCCCTCCCGCTCAAGCGCCCGCCGGATAAAAGCGATATAGTTCGTCGCGCGGCAGCATCCGCCCGTCTGCGACATCATTATTGCCAGGCGGTTCGTGTCGTATTTTCCGGACAGCACGGCGTTCATGATCTGCCCCGTCATGATAAGCGAAGGATAGCACGCGTCGTTGTTGACGCACCGAAGTCCCGTGTCGACGGCGCTTCGGTTGTCGTTGTCCAGTATGACGACATTGTACCCGAACATCTTGAAGACCGGCTCCAGAAGGTCAAAATGAATCGGAGACATCTGGGGCGCAAGAATGGTGTACCCCTCCCGGCGCATCTCCTCCGTAAAGACGGCGCGTTCAAACCTCGGAGATTTTTTTACAGCCGTGATACCCTTGCGCTTTCGCATATCCGCCGCGGCAAGAAGCGAGCGGATGCGGATTCGCGCCGCGCCGAGATTGCTGACCTCGTCGATCTTCAAAAGGGTGTAGAGCTTTTTGCTGCCCTCCAAAATCTCCGCGACCTGATCCGTCGTCACCGCGTCAAGCCCGCAGCCAAAGGAATTCAGCTGTATAAGCTCAAGGTCATCCCGTCCGCAGACATACTCCGCGGCGTTGTAAAGGCGCGAATGATAGCTCCACTGGTCGTTGACGCGAAGGGGTCGCGACGGAGTGAAATCGTTCGGAACGGAGTCCTCGGTCAGAACAGCCAGTCCGAATGAGCCGATCATTTCCGGAATCCCGTGGTTGATCTCCGGATCGCAGTGGTAGGGTCTTCCGGCAAGGACGATTCCGCGTCCGCCCGTGCGCTCCATCCATTCGAGAGCGCGCCTTCCCGCGGCGCGAACGTCCTCTTTTGCCCGGAGAAGCTCTTTCCACGCCTCGCGGCAGGCCTCCTCCGTCTTTCCGGAAGGAATTCCGAACTCCTCCGCCATAATCCGCACAAGGCGCTTTTCCGCCGTTTTTTCGTCGGCAAAGGACAAAAACGGGTGGATGAAGCGGACTTTTCCGTTATATATATCCTCTACGTTGTTGTTTATGTTTTCGGGATATCCGATGACCATGGGACAGTTGTACCGGTTGTTTGCCCCTTCGGTCTCCTGGCGTTCATAGTAAACGCTGGGGTAAAATATCGTCCCGACGCCGGAGTTGATAAGGCTCTGGACGTGCCCGTGGGCAAGCTTTGCCGGATAGCATTCGCTTTCCGAGGGGATCGACTCTATGCCCGCGGCATAGACCTTTCGGTCGGAGCGCGGTGAAAGCCGGAGGGAAAATCCGAGTTTTGCGAAGAACACCGCCCAGAAGGGATAGTTTTCATATATGTTCAGCACGCGGGGCATGCCGATGACTCCCATGGGCGCAAGCTCCGGATCCAGCGGCTCATAGTCGAAAATGCGCTCGTATTTGTACGCCGCCACATTCGGCGCTTTTTCGTTTTTCTGCTCGCTTTCGGCTCCGAGAGCCCTTTCGCACCGGTTTCCGGTGATGTGGCGTCTCCCGCCGGAAAAGCGGTTCACGGTCAGAAGACAGTTGTTCGCGCATTTTCCGCATCGGGCGGTCGAGCTTGAATACTCCAGCGCGGCGATCTCTTCAAAGGAGAGCATCGACGAACCGGCTTCCTCCCCGGCCCGGTCCATCGCGATAAGCGCCGCGCCGAAGGCCCCCATGAGACCGGAGATGTCCGGACAGACAACTTCCCGCCCGGTTATCTTTTCAAAGGCGCGAAGCACCGCTTCGCTGAGGAAGGTCCCGCCCTGGACAACGATATGCGCTCCCAGGGACGCCGGATCGGTCAGCTTTATGACCTTGTACAGCGCGTTTTTGACAACGCTGTACGCAAGCCCCGCGGAGATGTCCGAAAGCGGCGCGCCCTCTTTCTGGGCCTGGCGCACGTTGGAGTTCATAAACACCGTGCAGCGTGTTCCGAGATCCACCGGCTCGGCGGCAAAGAGCGCCTCCTTTGCGAATTCCTCCGCCGTTTTTCCCATGGAAACGGCAAAGTTTTCAAGAAATGATCCGCACCCGGAAGAGCAGGCTTCGTTCAGCATGATGCTGTCTACCGACCCGTTCTTCAGCTTCAGGCACTTCATGTCCTGGCCGCCGATGTCCACAACACAGTCCGTCTCCGGCTCAAAAAAGGCCGCCGCGGTGCAGTGGGCAACCGTTTCGACCTCGCCGCAGTCAAGGTTCAGCGCAGTTTTCAGGAGCGCTTCGCCGTAGCCCGTTGAGCAGCTGTGGCGTATGACCGCCCCGGCAGGAAGCTTTTTTGAAAGCTCGCCCAGGGCTTTTATCGCTGTTTTTACAGGAGAGCCGCTGTTGTTGGCATAGAACGACCAGAGAAGCTGGCCTTTCTGCCCGATAAGCGCAAGCTTTGTCGTCGTTGAACCTGCGTCAACGCCGAGATAGCAGTCTCCGCTGTAATTTTCAAGGGGCTCCGAGGCAACCCTGTGGGCGGCGTGGCGCGCCCTGAACCCGGCCAGCTCCTCTTTCGACGAGAAAAGCGGCGGAAGACGCTTGAGGCCGAAGTCAAAGCGCCTGGCGGCGGAGAGCTTTTCCGAAAGGACGGACAGCCTCACCGGAGCCTCCTTTTCCGCAAGGAACGCCGCGCCCAAAGCCGGGAAGAGATGCGGATTTTCCGGAACGATCGCCGCATCCGAAGACAGCTTCAGGGTGCGTATGAACGCCGCGCGGAGCTCGCTCAAAAAGTTCAGCGGCCCGCCCAAAAACGCCACGTTGCCGCGGATGGGCTTTCCGCACGCAAGTCCGCTCACGGTCTGATCCACAACGGCCTGAAGCACCGACGCCGAAAGGTCTTCCTTCGTCGCACCTTCGTTTATAAGCGGCTGGATGTCGGTCTTGGCAAATACTCCGCACCTTGCCGCGATCGGATAAATCTGTTTGTAGTTTTTCGCATATTCGTTGAGGCCGTCCGCGTCCGTCTGCAAAAGGGCAGCCATCTGGTCGATGAAAGAGCCCGTGCCCCCGGCACAGACTCCGTTCATTCGTTCTTCCAGCCCCCCGGTGAAATAGATGATCTTCGCATCTTCTCCGCCGAGTTCAATGACAACGTCCGTCTCCGGCGCAAGGCGTGAAACCGCCTCCGCCTCGGCCGCGACCTCCTGGGCAAAGCCGATCCCGAGAATTCCGGAAAGGGCAAGGCTTCCGCTTCCGGTGGCAAGGATCCGAAGCTCCGCGTCTCCGAGCGCCTCCCCCGCCTCCGAAAGAAGCTCCGAAAGCGTCTCCCTCGTGTTTGCCCGGTGTCTGCGGTATTCAGCAAACACCGGTCTGCTGCTGTCGTCGAGCACAGCGAGCTTGACCGTCGTTGAGCCAATGTCAAGTCCTGCTCTGTATGATGTCACTTATGAAAATCTCCTCTTATTCAACTGCGAGGATAAAGCTGTAAATATCCTGGCCCCCGTCGACCTCGTAAAACTCCGTCCCGGCAAAATTCGCCTCTATGTACTCTCTGAGCGGAGCCTTGTCCTCCTCCGTAACATCTTTTCCGCATATGGCAATGATTACGGCCTTGTCCGTCATATCTATCTTTCCGAGCAGCGCGCAAGCCGCTCCGGACTTCGTCGTCCCGGCGTAACAAAGTTCGTGTCCGGCAAAACCGAGCCAGTCGCCCTTTTTCACTTTTATCCCGTTTGTGACGCTGTCCCTGACCGCCCAGGTGACGGTTCCCGTCACGACGCTTTCGACGGCCGCCCGGAGTTCGTCAAGTATCACGGAGATGTCGCCCGACGTCAAATCCAAAAGCGTCAGCGCGGCATAGCCCTCCGCGATGGTCGTGCTCGGCACAACGTACACCTCCGAACCGGAATAAAGCTCTCCGGCCTGTTTCGCCGTCAGAACGATATTGGAATTGTTGGGAAAGACGATGATCTTGTCCGCGTTGACCGCATCGAAAGCGCGGATAAAGTCCTCTGCGCTGGGGTTCATGGTCTGCTGCCCGTCGACGATATAGTCCGCGCCGAAGCCCTCAAAGAGGGTTTTTATCCCGTCTCCCTGGGCAACGGCGACAACTCCGAACTCGCTCCGCTCTTTTTTCTTCGCCGGAGTCTGGCGCACGAACCTGTTCACGACCGTGCTTTCGCTGTGCTGGATGGACATATTTTCGATCTTGACGGAAACGAATTCGCCGTACCTGCGGCAATATGCAAGGACCTTGTCCGGTTCAAAGGTGTGGACATGGAGCTTGACGCGGGTACCCGTCCGGAAAGCGACAACCGAATCGCCTATCCCGGAGAGAAACTCCGAAACGGCTTCCGCACTCAGGCTCTCCGCGCCCTCCCTGTCGGATCTGAGCTGGAGCAAAACCTCAGTGCAATACCCGAAGTCCATCCTGCTGTCCGGACCGAAGCTGTCGGCTGCCTGGGTCTTCTCCGGGGCCGGCATTCCGGAGGACGAGGGCGCCGCCGCCGTCTCGCCCCGGAGCACGCGGCTCATCCCTTCGATTATGTACACAAATCCCGCTCCGCCCGAATCGATGACCCCGGCCTCTCTGAGAACGGGCAGCTTTTCCGGCGTACGGTCCAGGGATTCATACATCTCCTCGGTGAACGCTTCAAAGAAGCTTTCAAGAGTGCTGTCCCCGTCAGTTTTTCCCGCGGCAAATTCCGTCGCTTCGCGCATTACGGTGAGAACGGTTCCCTCCGTCGGCTTAACGACCGCCGAATATGCCTGGGAAACGCCGCTTTTGAACGCGTCGGCCAATCCCCTTGCGTCCACTGAGCTCTTATTCTCCAGACCCTTTGCAAGGCCTTCAAAAAACTGGGAAAGAATAACTCCGGAATTTCCCCTGGCGGAAAGAAGCATTCCCTCCGCGCATTCCCTTGCCGTGCGGGAAAGATCGTCCAGAACCTCCGCCCCGAGGCGGTCTGCCCCGCCGAGAATCGTGCGGCTCATATTGTCTCCGGTGTCTCCGTCCGGAATCGGAAACACGTTCAAATCATTGACGATGTCCGCGTTTGTTTTTAAGTTTTCCGCCCCTCCGAGTATCATCCCGGCAAAAAGCTGTCCCGTAAGCTGTTTTGTCGCCATAGTTCTTTTACCCGGCTATCTCAACTTTTTTGCCGAAGGCATACAAAACGATCATGCTCGGGCCGACTGAGGCGCCGATGATCGGACCGATGTCGAAGATATATGTGTCGCGGCAGCCCGTCGCGGCTTTTACCTTTTCGGCAAGCAGCTCGCAGTCTTCGCGGCAGTCGGCGTGACCGACGTAGACCGTCTGATTCTCCGCGTCTGTGATGGCATCCTTCATCATGGCCACGATCTCGTCCAGGGAGGCTACGCGCCCCTTGACCTTCTTCACCGGAACATTCTGTCCGTTGACGTCAGATATGATGATGGGCTTCACTCCGAAAAGGTTTCCGAAGAAAGCCTTCGAGCCCTTGACTCTTCCCGCGCGCTTGAGCGCGTCGAGAGAATCGACCGTGGCGAACTGGTTCACATTGAGCCTTAAGTCGGAGACGGTCCCGGCGATCTCGGAAGCGGATTTTCCTTCGTCCCGGAGCTCGGCCGCCTTCAAAAGCAGCATTCCCTGTCCGAGACAGGAGTTCAGAGCGTCGATGCAGTGTATCTCTCTTTCGGGATATTTTTCTTTGAGCTGGGCAGCGACCACTCTTGAAGTGTTGTAGGAGCCGGAAAGGACCCCGGAACAGGCTATATAGACGATGTCGTCCCCCGCCTCCAAAACAGGCGTGAATCTCTCAATGTATTCCTTTGTGGGAACCTGGGTCGTTGTGGTCCGGATCCCGCGGCGCATATATCCGTAAAACTCTTCGGGAGAAAAGACGTCCCAGTCCAGGCTGGCCGGCTTCTCTTCTCCGTCAATAACCACATTCATTTTCACGTAGTCAATGTCGTATTTTTCCCTGAGCTCGCGGGGAAGGTCACAGCAGGAGTCACCGAAAATCTTAACTTTGTTCACTTTCATCTGTCCTTTCATATCTCTGTGTCTGCATTTTAATAACGTCTTTTCAGACTGTTTTTTCAAGAAGCTGCTTTGCTCTCGCAGAAAAACCGCTCATTTCAAGCTCCAAAAGCTGGCGGATGCCGTTTGGAACCGATCTCTCGTTGGCGCTGCCGTGAAGCTTGACCACCGGCTTTCCGACGCCGAGGATCATCGCGCCGCCAAGCGACTGCATATCCATTTTCGCCATCGTCGCTTTGAAGGCGGCGTTCACAAAACCCGTGTCCGCGCCCTTCGGCGCAGCTTTTCCGAGCTCCTTCATAAAAGTGCGCGCCACAAAAAGCGCTCCGCCCTCAACGGCCTTCAAAAGGACGTTCCCGGTAAATCCGTCGCAGACCATGACGTCGTATTTTCCGGAAACTGCGTCGCGCGCCTCCATATTCCCGACAAAATTTATCGGCATTTCACGGAGCATTGCAAAGGCGGCCTTTGAAAAGGCGTTGCCCTTTCCCTCTTCGGTTCCGACGGACACGAGCGCGACCTTCGGGTCGGAGCGCCCGATGCTCTCCGCCAGAGCGGCTCCCAAAAGCGCAAAGGTCTTCAAAGCCTCCGGACGGCAGTCCACGTTTGCTCCGCAGTCCACAAGCACCGCCATTCTGTCCTCCTGGGTCGGAAGGTACGACGCAAGTGCCGGAAAGACCACCCCCGGCATTCTGCCGAGAAACGCGGCGCTTCCGGCAAGCGCCGCTCCGGTGCTTCCCGCGGTCACAAGCCCCGCCGCGCCCGCGTCGGAGCGCAGACCGGTCATCGCCTTTATCATCGACGAGTCGCGTTTTTTCATGACCGCTTCCGTCGGCTTGTCGCTGTTGTATATCGTCTGCGGCGCTTCAATCAGTTCGACACGGCTCATGTCCGCGCCCAGGCTTTCAAGAGAAGACCTCAAAACTTCGGTGTCCCCGGGCATGACCAGCTCGAGCCCGTCTATCTCGCGCAAAGCCGCCGCCGCGCCGCAAAGCACCGCCCCGGGCTCGTCACAGCCGAACGCGTCGAGCCAGACCCTCTTTTTCATTCGTTATCATCCTCTTTTTCCTCGAGCATATCGAGAAGATTTTTCTTTGTCGCTCTGACGCGGACGGTGTACGCGGTTATCCATATGTTCTCGCACCCGTCGGCCAGCAGCGCAGCGCCGCAGAGCACGTGCGGCTCGGCAAGCTCCTTCAGAACGCTGACCGCGGCAAGAATACCGACAAGGGAAAGAACGATTGAAGTAGACAGTATCAGCGGCCACTTGGAAATTCCGAATTTTTTGGCGTCGAGGGCGATCTGGATCTTCTGCATCCCGTCCAGCATGACGTATATCCCCAGAAGAAGCGGCACGAACACCGCAGCCGACGTGGGAAAGACGATCACCAGCACACCGATTGCCGACATAAAGAGTCCGGTCGCAAAATCGAACTGAAATGCCAGACGGTACATATCGTTTGAAAAATATCCGAACATCTTTGCCGCACCCACAAGGATGCTCATCCCGGCGACGACAAAAATATCCCTGCTTTCAAGAAGCTGAGAAAAGCACAGAAGGAAAACTCCCGTGACGAAGACAACTCCGGCAACCGCTATATTGATCGCCTTTGCCTGCGGAACAATCCCGGATTTTTTGCGTTTCATCTTACCTCACAAACCTTTACTTGCGCCCTACCGCGCGCCGGCGGAACCGGAAGTTTTATTGTCGATATACCGGCAAAGGTCCCCGACGGTTTCAAAGGTCGGCATATCGTCAAACCGGAACCCGAATTCGTCTTCGACCTGAACCGCAAGAAGCATCATATTCAGCGAATCCAGCCCCAGATCCCCGACAAGCTTTGTCTCTTCCGTGATTGTCTCCGTGTTGATCTCCGGATTCACTCCGCTGAGTATTGTTTTGAGTTTTTCAACCAGCATGATAATATCTCCTCTTTTTTTGTTTTTTCGCTTTTATTTTTTTACTGTCCGGCATTTCCCCACCGGGCAAGGGCGATGTATTCATAAGCCCTTGCGGGAAGCATCGGCTCCGAAAGAATCCGGCGCGTTTCCCGGGAAATGTCCCGCGTCGAGGCAAGCTCGCGCCCGGCCTCCGTAAACTTTTTGAGATGGCGCCGTATCTGCGGTTCAAGGGCGTCGATTTTCAAAAGCTCTCCCTGGGGGACAAAGAGCCCGATATACCCGTCTTTTCCGCACACCGCGTCGTACTGCTCGCGGAGCGAGTCAAACATTCCCCCGGTTTCCCCGTAGCCGCAGGTCGAAATGACCACAAGCTTTTTCTTTTTCATCAGATCGCCGTACCGGAGCCGGACAAAGGCCCGTCCCGATCCGGGCATGGGCTTTCCCATGTACGGAAGCGTCAGCGGAAGGATGCGGTCGGCAAAAGTCTTCATGATCCCCGTCATTCCGCAGAAATACAGCGGATAGCTTTCAATGATCGTGTCCGCGGAGAGAATTTTTTCGAGGATATCCTCCATTCCGTCGCTGATGACGCATTTTCCGGCAGTCTCTCCCCAGCAGGAAAAGCATCCGCGGCAGGGCTTTATGTCCGCGTCCGCCAGAACCACTTCCTCCGCGCCGTCCCCCAGTCCCTCGCAAAGGGCGCGGGCCAGTCTGAGCGTTCCGCTCTTTTCTCCCCTCGGGCTTCCGTTTATCAGCAGAGTTTTCATACGCACCACTCTCCGATCCTCTCAATCATTGCCTCCGCACTTTCGCGGCCGTGAGCATAGAAATTAAAAACTTTTGCGCTGTCGTTGGTGAACTTCGGAGGCGCCGGTATCGTCGGCCTTATGACAAGCGCCCTGCCCTGGCTTTCAAGCCTTCCGAGCTCCCGCAGGGACGCTCTGTAATCCTTGAGGCGCGACATGAACCGCGCAAGAAGCGCCGGGTATTTCGCCCCGTACAAATTTGAAAGCACCGCCTTCAGCTTCACATAATCGGTCGGACGGGCTCCCACGGGCCGCGTCAGCACCGCCACGACCCTGTCGCATCCCAGCTCCAAAAGGTGCCGGAACGGGATCGAATCGGAAATGCTCCCGTCCAGGTAGTGCTTTCCGTCTATCTCGACGGCTCCGCACATTATCGGCACGGAACAGGTCGCCTTCATGACGTTTTCAAGCCTTTCGGGACTTCCCATGTCGGAAAGGTATTCCGCAAGTCCCGTCTCGCAGCAGGTCGCGACAAAATCCGTATGCATCCCGCTTTTGAGATATGCGTCATAATCAAAGGGCCGGCCGGAGTCCCCGTCCCGGAACATTCCGTCCAGGTCAATGAGATTTTTCGTGCGGACAAAGCACTTCAGCCCCGTATATTTCTTTTTTCCCGGAATCATCACGCCGAGAGCTCTTCCCGGCTGGCCCGACCGGTAATTCGCAAGACAGCCTCCTCCGGCCGAAACGCCCGAAGCGGCGGAAAAGGTTATTCCCCGCTCCATAAACACGTCAAGCACCCCCGCAGTGAACGCGGCGCACCTCGCTCCGCCCTCAAGGGCAAGTCCCGTCATACCTCTCCGCCTCCGTTCTGCCGGCCGAGAGCTTCGACCATGCCTCTGAACCTTTCGCCCTCTCTGCGCAGAGCGTCCGACGTCATGGCCGGAAGCTCCGCACAGGAAGCCGGACCGAAGACGATTTTTGTTTTTCTGAAGGCCCGTCCCGGCCCGTGCCACACCGGCACGACCGGCGCTCCCGTCATTTTCGCAAGCATCGCAAACCCCGGCTTGAACTCGTCAAGCTCCCCGCCGTGAACCGTGTGCCCCTCGGGAAAAACGATGACGCTCTTCCCGGCGCGGAGCTTTTCGGAAGCGCCGCGAAGCCATGAGGTGTCAAGGCCGAAACGGTTGATCGGGAGACACCTTGCCGCCTCAAACACCGGACCGAGAAGCTTTTTGTCAAACCAGTCCTTCGCCGTCAGCGCATACGGTCTTTCGGAGTGGAGCGCCGTCAGCATCAGCAGGCCGTCAAGATGGCTTATGTGGTTCGAGACATATATGACCGGACGGTCTCCGGCTTCCCGGTTTATGCACTCCGGACGGTACACAACACGTATGTAAATGCGGATAAGGGCAGCCGCAGCTTTGCCGTATGCTTTTTTGAGTCCCATGGACATAATTCACCACTTTTTATTCAATACTGAAATTATACTTTGTTTGTCCCTCCGCTTCAACAAACAAAGAGGGCTTTGTGTATAAAAAACATACACAAAGCCCCAAATGCACAAAAAACTCACTTCTCGATGCTCCGCTCGATCGCTCTGTCGATGCAGTCCCCGAACAGCTCGTCCATAATCTCAATATTGTCGCTGATGTTTTTAAGATTTCCGCTCTGAAGCCAAAGCTCTGCCGAACCTCCCACGGCCGCGCAGCAAACCGAACGTATCACGCCGCGTTTTTCCTTTGAAATGCTTCTTCCGGAAAGCCTGCGGTCGATGTTCGCGTCAACCGCCCGCTCCATTGCCCGCGCAAGGTAAACCTTGAGCTCCTCCCATTTCGGAGATTTTACAAGGTGGAACACAAGCTTCGGATTTTTTTCCAAAAAGTCCGAAAAAACGGAAAAAGCGTCCCTCCAGCGTCTCCCCTCCTCGGCAAGCTCAAGACATCGGGTTATTTCATCGGTGAGAATATCGTCAAGTATATCGTAGATGTCCTCGTAATAGTAATAAAAGGTGTTTCTGGTAAGTCCGCAGTCTTCAACGATGCTTTTGACGGTTATTTTGTCAAAAGAGCGTTCCTCAAGCAATTTGACGAAAGATTCCCGTATAGCGCTTTTGGTCAGCTGCTGCTTCACGTTCCCGCGGCTCCTTTCCACACTTTTTCGTGATTATATCATTTTTCGTCAAAAAATTCAAGGATTATTAGCCGGCTTTTCGCCACTGTCCGCCCGTGTGAGCGACACACATTGTATGTGAAAAATCACCAAAAGGAAGAAAATTTCCTTGACAAACGCGAAAGCCTGTGATATCATAACACTAATAATAATTCTCATTTAGGAGCTGTTAGCACAATATGGATACAAAAGTTTTCCAGAAACTGAGCTATGGGCTCTATCTGCTGACGGTGAACGAAAACGGCCGCGACAACGGCTGTATTGTCAACACGCTCATGCAGGTCACATCCGAGCCTTTGGCCGCGGTTGTATGCGTCAACAAGCGCAACCTCACCTGTGAAATGCTTCTTCGCACCGGAGAATTCAACGTGTCCGTGCTTGACGCCGGAGCGCCCTACTCTCTGTTTGAGCGGTTCGGGCTTCAAAGCGGAAGGGACGCCGACAAGTTCAGCGGATTTTTCTCCGTTTCCCGCTCAAAAAACGGAATTCTCCGCCTCACCGACAGCGCGAACGCATTTGCATCGTTCAAAGTGCTCTCCTCGGAAGACATCGGAACGCACATGCTCTTCCGCGCCGAGCTTACCGACGCCGGGGTTCTCTCCTCCCGCGAGAGCCTGACTTACGCAAAATATCACTCCGACGTAAAGCCCAAACCCGCGCCCGTCCTGAAATCCGGATGGCGCTGCACCGTCTGCGGCTATGTCTACGAGGGCGAAACGCTTCCGCCCGATTTCGAATGCCCCCTTTGCGGACACGGAGCGTCCGATTTTGAACGCATCGGACAGCCCGCGTCCGAAAATACAAACACACAAAACGAAAAAGGAGATACGAAAATGGACCTCAAAGGAACAAAGACCGAAAAGAACCTCTACGCCGCTTTCGCAGGAGAATCCCAGGCCAGATGCAAATACACCTATTTTGCCTCCGTCGCAAAAAAGGAAGGCTACGAGCAGATAGCCGCAATTTTTGAAGAGACCGCCAACAACGAGAAAGAGCACGCCAAGCTCTGGTTCAAGGCTCTCGGCGGACTGGGCGACACCGCGAAGAACCTGAAATCCGCCGCCGACGGCGAGAACTACGAGTGGACCGATATGTACGCAGGCTTCGCCAAAGACGCCGAAGAAGAGGGCTTTACCGCTCTCGCCGCCCAGTTCCGCGCCGTCGGAGCCATCGAAAAAGCCCACGAGGAGCGTTATCTCAAGCTTCTCTCCAACGTCGATATGCAGGCCGTCTTTGAAAAGAGCGAGGAGACCATGTGGGAATGCCGCAACTGCGGCCACCTCGTCATCGGCAAAAAGGCTCCGGCCGTCTGCCCCGTCTGCGCCCATCCCCAGAGCTTCTTTGAAGTCAGAAAAGAAAACTACTGATTTTATCTTCCGCACAAAGCATTCCGTTCAGAGCGCACAGAGATCGTCCCTGTGCGCTCTGATTTTACTTTTTTCCGATTTTTTCAATGATCCCGCAGGCAATTTTTTCTCCGGAATTTCCCGAAGGCTGCGTTTTGAAGTCGTCCGGCGAGGCGTGTATGATAACCGTCCTGCCGACGACCTCGTCCGCAGTAAAGCGGTCAGTGAGAAAAGCGGAAAAGGCATAGCCCCGGTTTCCGAAAAGCGGGGGCATATCCCCGGCGTGGCACGGGTGGGGACAGTTCCGCGGGTTATAGTGGGACATTGCCCCGGCAAGCGGGTCGCTCCCGTTCCCGCCGCACCTCGTCCCGCCGTGTATATGAAATCCGAACACGCGGCAGGCGCACGGCGACGCTCCAAAGGGAAGCCCCCAAACCTCCGCGGACACCAGCGTTCCCCCTTCCGTTTCAAAAAATTTCACCGTCCCCCGTATTCCGGGATAAGCGGCGATCCCTTTAAGCTCCGCTTTTGCTTTCGGAACGCGCTTTGCAGCCGGCACAAACTCCGGCTCCAAGGGTCTTTCTTTCAAAAAAATTCTCCTTTCCTTTTTCTGCTCCGGTATCATTCTATGGCGCTCTTCCCCGGAGGTGAAACTTCCCCGGCAAAGATGCTGTTGACAACCGGCTTTTTCAAATATATAATCTATTAAGGCAGATGACAAACGGAGGCTTTTTCACGTGCGCCAGGTCCACACTTTTCCGCCGGTCTTTGACCGCAGCTCCGAAATTCTGATTCTCGGAAGCTTTCCGTCCGTGCGCTCCAGAAGCGAGGGCTTCTTTTACGGACATCCCCAAAACCGGTTCTGGCCGCTTATGGCCGGACTTTTCAAAACCCCCGTTCCGAAAACGGCGGACGAAAAAAGGGAATTTCTCCTCGCGTTTCACATTGCTCTCTGGGACGTTATTGAAAGCTGTGAGATAACCGGTTCCGGCGACGGAACTATACGCGGCGCCGTCCCCAACGATCTTTCGCCGATCTTTGCCTCCGCGTCAATAAACGCCGTCTTTGCAAACGGCAGAACCGCCGAAAAGCTCTATAAAAAATTCATGCTTCCCATATTCGGCCGCGGCATAATCTGCCTTCCCTCCACAAGTCCCGCAAACGCGGCTTTTTCTCCTTCAAAGCTTGCGTCAGAATGGGAGATAATCACCGGATACATACGAAACGTCCGCACAGAGAGGTGAACCGCAGTGTTCAGAAAAATGCGCCGCCAAGCCCAGGAGCTCTCCCGCGAAGAGACGCTCGGGATTCTTTCCTGCGCCGGCTGCGGCACGCTTGCCCTTTCCGGGGACAGCGGCTACCCCTACGCCGTGCCGCTCAGCTTTGTCTTTGACGGAGACAAAACCGTTTATTTCCACAGCGCTTTGACGGGGCACAAGATCGACTCCGTTAAGCGCTCTTCCAAAGCCTCCCTCTGCATCATCGACAGGGACGAAACCGTTCCCGAAGAATTCACGACTTATTACCGAAGCGTTATCGCTTTCGGAAAAGTCCGCATCGCCGCAGACCCGGAAGAAAAGCTCAGGGCGATAAAGCTGCTGGCGGAGAAATACTCTCCGGAAGAGTCCAAAGAAAGGACGGACGCCGAGATCGAAGGCGCCTGGGACCGATTCTGCGTCGTCGCAATGGAGCTTGAGCATATCTCGGGCAAGAAAGCCCGGGAACTTCCCTGAAACAAAACATACTTCTGTATTTTGGGAAGGCAGGTTGAATTGAATGAACAGCACAGAAAGAGTACTGCGAACAATAAAGGGAGAAAAAACGGATCGCCAGCCGCTTTACGGCTGGGTCAGCGAAAATCTCTCCGCAGAAATAAGCGAGGTCTTCGGCTCGGTGGAAGCCTTTGAGGACCGCTATGAATTTGACGTCTCAATGATCTTCGGCTCCCCCGCCAGCTTCAAAAACGATGTTCTTGACAGCCTCCGGGCTCAATACGGAGAGCTCACTCCCGACATTCTCGTAAACCACGATATCTTTACGGATCCGCGCGTTCCGGAAAGATACGACGCGATCTCGCGGGGACTTGAATTTCACAAAAAGCGCGAACGCTTCTGCTATATTCACACTCCCGGTTTTTTCGAGCACTTTAACTCCGTCTTCGGAATACAGAACCACCTTCTCTACATGGCGATGTATCCCGACGAGCTTTCCGAGCTTTACCGCAGGCAGGCCGAGTGGACCGTCGGCATGACCGATATGTGCGCGGGTCTCGGCGCGGATATGTCGCTTTTCTCGGACGACTGGGGCGCGCAGAACACCCTTATGTTCAGCCCGGAGATGTGGCGGGAGATGATTTTCCCGAACATGAAGCGCGTTGCGGACAACGCCCACGCCCGCGGGCTTTTGACCGGACTTCACTCCGACGGCTGCATCATGAGCGTTGCAGACAGTCTTGCGGAGATCGGATTTGACCTCGTCCACCCCTGGCAGGAAACCGCGGGGATGTCCTACGACACTTATCTTGAAAAGTACTCGGACAAGTTTGCGATCCTCGGCGGAGTCTGTATTCAGTCCGCGCTCGGCATCCTTCCCCGCGACCGGCTCGAAAAAGAGATACGGCGCGTTTTTGCCGCGCTCCGCGGAAAACGCTGGATCTGCTGCACGACGCACTATGTCCAGAAGCACTGCACGATTGACGACCTCATCTTTGCCTTCGACCTTATGTACAGGCTTGTCCGCGAATGATCCCGGACTTTCCCGACAAATTCTGAAGTCCAGCCGCACGCGAAAGGCTTTCACGTGCGGCTGAACTTTGTCCGGCTTTCCGGGACTTTTCCGCTTTCCCGGCGGAATATCGGCCGGAGGCTTTTTGAGGGCGGATTCTTTGCACGATTTTCTTCAATTGCCCAAAGAATCCGCCCTTTGGCAAACAGCTTACGCTTGCCAAAACTTTTAATGCATGTTATACTATTATGTCCGTAAATATATGAAAGATTATGTGGTCTGGAGTGCCTGTTTATGAAGTTTTACTATCGGATTTTGAACGAGCTTCGCGACGGTGAACGCACGTTTAAGCACATATACGATATTACATTCAGCTTTTCAAACGAAGTTTACATCGAAGAATCCGACGGCATGGACATAACCGAATACAGGTATTCCGAATGCGACAGCGACGTCAGGCGCGTCTCCTCCGGACTTATGGAGCGGTTTTCCTGTCTTCCTCCAAACAGCGTGATCGGACTGAAGCTTCCCAACTGCCGGGAATGGATCGTCATCTTCTGGGCGCTTATCCGCGCCGGCTTCCGCCCGCTTCTCCTGGCTCCCGCGGCCGACGCAAAAAACGTCTCCCACTGTGCCGGAGCTTCCGGCATGAGGCTTGTCATCTCCGACACCGACTGCGGCGGCGCAGACTTTCTCGACTACAAAGAGGTCTTTTCCGCCGTCCCCTCCGCCGAACGCGACGGGCGCTGGGCCGACAGCATTCTTCTCACCACGTCCGGTACCACCGGGGAGTCCAAGGTTTTTGAATATTCCGGCGAAGCGATCTCAGCCCAGATTCTGAATTCCCGCCACGTTCTAAAAGAAAACAAAAGCTTCCGAAGATTCTACAAGGGCAGCATCAAGCACCTTGTCGTTCTTCCTTTTTACCATATTTTCGGCCTCACCGCCGTGCTCCTGTGGTTCAGCTTTTTCGGGCGCACATTCGTCCTTGTAAAGGACCTGCGCCCCGACACGGTTCTGAACACCGCCCAGTACCACAATGTCACGCACGTCTTTGCCGTCCCTCTGCTCTGGGACGCGCTTGCCGACGGAGTTATCCGCGAGGCTAAAAAAAGCGGCCAGTACGAAAAGCTTCAAAAGGGCGTAAAGCTCAGTCTTGCTCTGCAGAACGCGGCTCCGGGATTTGGCCGTTTCGTCGCCTCGAAGCTGCTTTTCCGGGACGTCCGCGCAAGGCTTCTCGGCCAGGGGATAAGCATTGCCATAAGCGGCGGAGGGGCCGTCCGCCCCGAAACGCTGAAGCTTGTCAACGCGCTGGGCTATCCCCTCGTCAACGGGTACGGCATGACCGAGATCGGCATCACCTCCGTGGAGCTGCGCCGCCGCCCGTCTGAGATCATGCAGGCGTCCGTCGGAACGCCCCTTCCCTCTGTTGAGTACGAGCTCCGGCCCGACCCCGAACTCGGCGGAGACGTTCTCTGGGTCCGCGGCGCAAGCTGCTTCCGTGCAAGGTACGAAAACGGCGTCCCCTCGCCCCACGCTTCCGGGGAGTGGTACTGCACGAACGACTTTTTCCGCAGCGACGGAAAAGGGAACTATTTCTTCGTCGGACGAAACGCAGACATGATAAACGGCAGCAACGGCGAGCTCATAAGCCTTGTCTCCGTGGAGGAGCGTCTCAACCCGAAATACGTTCTCCGAAGCTGTGCCGTCGGCCGCGAGCTCAGCGACGGACAGGCCGAAATATACTATGTCTTTGAGCCCGCCGGAAATATGCCCGATTTCAGGCTTGCCCGCATTATGGAGCACATTGAAAGGGTCAACAGAGAGCTCCCTTTGGCGATGCGCATACGCAGGGTGTACATGGCCGAGAGACCTCTCCCCGTTTCCTACAACGGAAAGATCAAGCGCGGCGAAATTTCTCTCGGGCTTGAAAACGGAACCTTCCCCGCGCGAAAACTCGAATTCAGCGAATTTGCCAGCCTTTCGGCCGAAAGCGCCGAAATCCCCGCAGAGCTGCTTGAATCCGTCACCGCCTGTTTTGCCGAAATTCTCGGGATCTCTGCCGCCGAAATAAAGCCGGAAAGCCATTTCCTTTACGATCTGTCCGGAAACAGCATGCAGTATCTCGCCCTGCTCGACCTTATCGAGAAGGAATTCGGAGTTTCCGTCACCGTCGACGGGAACTCCTGCGCGACTCCCCTCGAATTCGCCGAACTGATAAAGAACATTTGAGCAAAAAAGGAGGAATCTCCGGTAATGAGACGCCTGTTCCGCATTTTTATAAAACTGACCGGCTTCATTCCGGCATATACGCTGCTCTTTTTGAAGCTCTACCGTCAGCCGGGCTGGAAGCGTCCCCGGAAGGGACGTTCTGCAATCGTCATCTGCAACCACAGGAGCGTGATCGACGTCATGCTCATAATGGCGCTTTTTCCGTTCCGCAGCGTCAGGTTTCTGACAGGCGAACTGATGTACACGAAAAGCCGGCTTTTCTCCTGGTTTCTCGGCGCTATCGGCTGCATAAAGGTCGACCGCGGTCTTTCAAGCGACGCAAGCTACCTCGGAGAAGTGACCCGCGCCGCAAGGGACGGCGAACTGATCTGTATCTTCCCCGAAGCGCATTTCAACCGAACGGATGAACTCCTCGAATTTCGGGAAGGCGCCGCGTTCCTCGCGCAGAAGCTGCGTCTGCCCGTCATTCCGATCTATACCGACGCCGTCTACCGCCCCTTCCGCCGCACAAGGGCCGTTCTCGGCGCGCCGATTCTGCTTTCCGGCGACGGCTCCGTTTCACCGGAGTCGCTGGCCAAAGACACGCAGATTCTCCGCGCGGCGGTTCAGAAAATGAAGAACTATCTGACCGTCAGGAAGGACGAGGAGGACCTTGCCCGCCGCGAAAGCCTGATAAGCCGCATCTTTTACCGTTTTTCCCAGGCGGGCGTGGCGCTCTACCTTTTTTTCGCCTACCGCCCGAAGATATCGTATACGGATCCCTCCGTCCAGAAAAGGAAGCTTCGGGAACCGGTCATCGTCATCTGCAACCATGTGCACCCCTTTGACCCGCCGATGCTGTGTTCCGTTTTTTACACCTCCCGCCTCCATATGCTGGCGGCCGGAGAGCTTTTTGAACACGACGCGTTCACGTCCTGGGCCCTTCGCCGGTTCAACTGCGTTCGGCTTATCCGTTCCGGGGCGGTCGACACGAAAGCCTTCCGGGAATGCATAACCCTTCTCAGGTCGGGCGAACCCATCGGACTCTTTCCCGAAGGCCACATCTCCCTTGACGGGAATATCGCGCCGTTCATGTCCGGTTTCCTGCTCTTTGCGCTACAGACCGGAGCGCCCGTTCTTCCGGTCTGTATGTCCCACAAATACAAGTTCTGGAGAAAAAGGCTCAAAATCGTCATCGACACCCCACGCCGCATCACGCCTCCGAGCGGAGCGGTAAACCCCGAATGGCTCAGCTCGGAAAGCGAAAAGCTCTGCCAAAGGCTCAAGGAGCTTCATTCGCAGCTCACCTCCGGAGACTGATCCCGCCCCCAAAAAAGGAGGAACACAACGATGTCTGTATGGATCGTGAAAAAGCCCGTGCCCGGCGAACAGGTTCGGGTGAACCGCGGAAAATACTTCCACTACGGTATCTGCGTCGCACCGGACAGGCTTGTCCACTTTGCCACCGCGAACGGAGACGGCCCCGACGATCCGTCTTCCGCTTCCGTCCAGGTGACGGATCTTTCCGGTTTTGCCGCCGGAGGCTTTGTGGAGTGTCTCAGGCTTTCGTTCGGCGAAAGAAAGTATACCTTTTCTGCCGAAGAAACATCCCGCCGCGCGCTCGGCGCCGTCGGCGAAAAGGGCTACAACGTCATGACAACCAACTGCCTTCACTTTGCAAACCGCTGTCTCTACGGTCAAAGCTGCGGCCCGGAGAAAAAACGCCGCGGTTTTTTCGCGTCCCTGAAAAAATGAACTGCCGGCTCTACATAATGCCCGCCTCCGGACTCGACCCCGAATCCCCTCTCTGGCAAAGCTTTGCAAGTCCCGAAAGACGCTCCAGACTCCGCCGGATTGCCGGGCGCGAAGGAAAACAGCTCTCGCTGGCGGCCGAACTGGCGCTCTGCGCCGCGGCTTTGGATCGCGGGCTTTCCGTCCCGCCCGTCTATATCCGCGGCGAAAACGGAAAACCCGCTTTTCCCTGCCCGCCGCCTTATTTCTCCCTCTCCCACTGTTCCGGCGCCGCCCTCTGCGCGGTTTCAGACGCCGATGTCGGCGTCGATGCCGAACGCACCGACCGCGCCGTTTCCGACGGAGTTCTCCGGCGAATCCTCGCCCCGGGCGAAAGCGCGGCGGCTCCGGTTCGGAAATGGGTCGCAAAGGAAAGCTACTTAAAACTCACCGGAGAAGGTCTCCGGCGCGATATGCGGAGTTTTTCGGAAAACGGCGGAGGTATTTTTTCTCTTTCCGGCGAAAAGCTCGCCTTCACGGAAACACTCGAGGCGGACGGTCTTTGCATCGCGGTCTCTTCCTACACGGAAATCTCCCTCTCCCTCACCCGAATCGACGCAGAAGAGCTTGCTTCCGGGCTTTCAAAGGCCGCTTCACATCGCCCCTGAAAGCTTCAGAGGCACAGATTGTGAAAAAGATAAAGCGTCAAAGCGCCAGCCTGTCTGCGCGCGGAATGGGCCGGGCTCACCGGCGAAAGGCGGTGCCGAAGCGGCTTTTTCCCCAAAGACCCGCTCCGCAAATGCGTTTTTTCTCTGCCCCAAACGCTGACAAACAGCAAAAAAAGAGAGCCGTCCGGCGTCTTTATAGGACGCGGACGGCTCTTCGTATTTTACCGGATAGAGTTTTATGCGTTTGCAAAATGGTTGTTGACGATATGAATGAGGGACTCTCTGTTTTCAACAACGTACTTTCTCGTCAGGATATCGAAAATCGCGATAAGAGTTCCGCCGCCAAGACCGAGGACGAGGAAAACGATGCGCGCTTTAAGACGCATCTGGTAATGGCTGTAAATTCCGACGGGATCGCGCTTCATGTCCCAGGCGTATGCGAAGCGGAAAACAGCCATGATGAGGGCAAGCGCGCCGGCGAAGATCAGAATCCCGGTGATGAAGTTGACAGTGGCTTCATGCTGTATCCAGGTTCTCGAACCCTCGACCCAGGCCGCCTCAAACGCGGCTTTGCTGCTTTCAAGATTCCGGTTAAAAAGAATTCTCCAAACAATACCGCCGCCAAGGGCAAGAACACCCCATATCAGCCAAAGCCATCCGGAGAGACGCTCTCTCTTGATAACTGTGTTGTAAACAATCTGTGCCTTTTCCATGTGTTCGCTTTCAGCCATTATAATAATCCTCCTTGCAACAGCTCACAGTATCAGACATCAGAATAATATCATAATACCGGTTTCTTGTCAAGGTCTTTTTTGTAAAAAAACGCCAAAAGCGCTATATGTTTTTCAGGCCGTCCGTATTCACGGACAGAAGATCATACCCCTCAATGAAGTCCAAAAGCCCGTCCACGCTGTCAAAACTGCTGTAAAGACCCAGGCATTCCGGCTTCATAAAGCCCTTTTCGACGGTTTTTTTCATCAAATCCCCGACCGTGTCGTAATAGCCCCCGGTGTTCAAAACCGCGATCGCCTTTTTGTGGCGTCCAAGCTGTTTGAGGGTCAGCATCTCGAAAAATTCCTCATATGTTCCGATCCCTCCGGGAACGACGACAAAGGCGTCGGACATATCCTCCATAAGCTGCTTGCGTTCCCGCATCGTCTCCGTGAAAAAAAACTCGGTGCAGGACTTACAGAGAACTCCCGGCACGTCGAAAAATTTCGGAGCGATACCCACAAGCTCTCCCCCGGCTTTCAAGATCCCCCTGGCGGCGCCGCCCATGAGACCGGTGGCGCCCCCGCCGAAGACAAGACTGTGTCCTCTTTTTGCCATTTTTTCACCGAGCTCTTCCGCAGTTTTGATATACACCGCGTCGATATCGTCGCTGGACGCACCGTAAACACAAATCCTCATTTTTCAGAATTCCTTTCGTCTTATTTTTTCGCCGCCGCAGACGCCGTCAGATCGGCAAGCTCCGCCTCGGTAAAGCTTACAAGGTCCTCCGGAGAGAGCGCAAGCTGAACTCCCCGCTCGCCCGCGCTTATGCCGATCCGGTCGTACAGCACGGCGGATTCGTCGATAAACACGGGGTACTTTTTTTTCATTCCGACGGGAGAACAGCCTCCGCGGATATATCCCGTAAGCGGAAGGAGCTCCTTGACGTGTATAAGCTCCGCGCTCTTGTCCCCGGCGGCCGCGGCCGCTTTTCTCAAGTCCAGCTCCGCGCTCACCGGAACGCAGAATACGAGTATCCCGCGCCTGTTCCCCCTTGCCACAAGCGTTTTGAACACCTGGTCCGGGGGCATACCCGTTCTTTCCGCCGCGTGGAGACCGTTCAGGTCGTTCTCGTCATAGTCATATTCCATTGTTTCAAAATCTATACCGGCCTGTCCAAGCAGACGCATCGCATTTGTTTTCGTCATTTTTATCACCGCTGATATGATACCAGTTTTCCGCGCCGCATTCAAGCACTGATTTGTAAACTGTAAAAGCCGGTTGACATGTCTCCGACAAGATGGTATACTTTCTGTCGGGAAAAGGCTTCTGCCTGCATTTTATTCCCTGAAAGGAAGACAACAAAAAATGAAACGCGATTACCGGGGCAAAGCGACGCCCGTCCGAGAAACTCTCCAAAGAATGACTCTTTCGTGGCCTTTGGGAGAAAATCCTGAAAAGGAAGCAGAACTCAAAGCTCTTCCGCACAGCACCCTTTCACCGGCAGAAGTCGAAAAACTCCCGGCTTATATTTCCGCCAGCGCCGTCACCTGCATCTGCCGCGACGGCAAAAAGCTCTGGCTCGGCACAAACGAAGGCCTCTGGCTTATCGACGCAGAAAACCCGGAACCGCTTGACCGCGTACAGTGCTTCCGCGCCTGCGCCTATCTCCGCGACAACTCGGTGAAGGCCGCCTCTTCCGACGGCGACAACGGCGTGTGGGTCCTTACCGGGACGGGACTGAGCCACATTGCAATGCGCTCCATGTCCGTAAAGCGCAAGACCGAGCTTCTTTCCGAGATCAACTACAAATATATGTCCCGCCGCGGCATGCTCAGCGGAGGTATGTGGGACGAAAGCAAAAAAACCTTCCGCGGCGAATGGTCAGACAACGACGGACTTTGGACCTCCATTTTCGCCATGGGCGATCTCTGCCGCTATGCCGTTCTGCGCGACAGCGGAAAAGCCTCTCCCGAGGAGCTCAAGCGCGCCCGTGAGCTTGCAATGCTCTGGACCGAAGCCTGCCTGCTGCTTGCCTACATCCCCGGCTGGAAAGGCTCCGTTCCCGCCGTCATAAGATACAACAACCCCGGAAACAACAAGTCCAGCAAGGCCTATCTCAAGCAGGGCGGCAACCCCGACGTCGGCGTTCCGGAAAAGGGCCCCGTCGGCTTTGTGGAGTTCACTCCGACCCCCGCCGTTCCCTCCGACTGGGCGGAGAGCAACGCCATGCCGGAGATCGTCTTCCGCAATGTTGAAGGCTATATCGCAAGAAGCTATCACGTCAATTCACCCGACGACGAGCCCGACTATGACGACGGCGTCTTCCTCCGCAAAAAGTTCACCCCGGAGGGAAAGCTCATCTCCGTGCGCGTTCCCTCCGAGACCTGGAAGGGCGACGATATTCCCGCCCTCCACTCCGTCGACAGCTCCCTTGAAATTCCGGAAAGACTGCGCCGCCTCTACACCTGCGAGGGCTTTGGGGACGACGACATCACCTATAAGACCGACACCTCCAACGACGAGCTTGTGGGACACTACGCGCTCTGGCATCTGGCCTACGACATACTCGGACCGGAAGACCCCGAGCTCCGCGAGATCATAAGCGTCATCGCCGCGCGCCATGCCCAGCACCTTCTGGACAACGATTTCTGCCACATCGACTGCGGCGGCCAGCCCACCTCCTGGGCAAGAATGGACCGCGCCTATTACATGAACAGCGGAAGCTACGGCATCAGCGACGCGCCGCTCGGCACCGCCATTCTTCTCCAGTGCTTCAAGGTCGCCTCCCATGTCACCGGCGACGAAAAGTGGGAGAAGGTGTACAGAACTCTCGCCCTTGAAGAGCCCTACCGCTACGCCGACCTTCTCGGCGAATACTACGAGCGCTATGCCCGCGCCGCGGAAAAAGAAGCGGGACGTCCCCTTTCCGAAAAAGAAACCTTCCGCGCCGTCGTCCAGGACGCCAACTACTCCGACATCCGCATGGCCGCCCTCGCTTACTACACCCTTTGCCAGCTCGAGGACGATCCCGTCCTTCTGGAGAAATACCGCGTCGGCGCGGAGTCCTGGTGGAAATTCCTGAAGTACTCCCGCGACGTCGAATGGTGCCTTGTCTGGCAGCTTCTCAATCCCGAAACCGAACAGCGCGACGCCTTCGGAAGAACCTGTTCCGAAATGCTCGCCTGGCAGCTGGGACACTTCCCCGTCGACCCGCGCGAAGTCTTTATCGACAACCGCACCCGTCCCGGCCTGACCGCGAACGACCGCATTCTCTGGTACGACGAGGACACGCCCTGCGCCCTCAGCTTTGACGAGCGCGGAGACTTCGGCAGCAATGTTTACACCTGCGCCGGCGGAAGACACCCCAGCCACCGCGCCGGACTCAGCAAGACCTACAACCTTAATATGCCCTACTGGGTCGGCCGCTATAACGGACTCATCTCCGAAGAAGGCGCCGACGGCGACGTCGGGCTTGCCGACATCGAAGAGCTCATCTTCCAGGGGCTTCGCTGACCGTCTCCGCCGAAAGTTCCGAAACCGGAGTTTTCACAGGCAAAAAGCTAAAAAAAAACGCAAAAAAACTCACCGGACGTTTTTACGTCCGGTGAGCTTTTTTGTCACATTTCGTAATCGACGCTGGTTCTTGAAACCCGCACGGCCTTTACAAAGGCTCTGACTTTCAGGTGCTCGGGATGGGAGTCATAGGCGTGAAGGGCTTCCATGCTCTCAAACTCCGAAACGAGACAGGCGTCGTATTCGCCGCCGTTCACGTTTGCTCCGACCTGGGCGGACAGAAGTCCCGGAACGATCCCGACCAGCCTCTCAAGCATCTCCTTTATCACCGCAATGTTTTCGGCCTTTGTTTTGCCCTCGGCCTCGTCCTTTAATTTCCAGAAAACAATGTGTTTTATCATTTTTGTCCAAGCCTTTCTTTACATATTATCAGTATTTCCCGATTTTTACAGACGCGCGCTCAAAGCCCGTCGGGATGACCACCGGCGCATCCGACCAGAAGCGCTTGTCGTTGAAATCCCCTCCGGAAACGCTGGCGCGTTCGCCCCTGGTGTTGTGCAGCGGGCCGAAGAGATTTCTGAGCGTGTTCACGACCCGTATCTCCACGGTATTCGTCCCGGAACGCACAAGGGAAGAAACGTCCCGTTTCCAGGGCGCTCCGATGAGCGGCTCCGCGGCTTCGCCGTTTACGATCACCGCCAAAGCCGCGGCGCAGACTCCCTCGAGCTCCAGCTCCGCCCGCTCTGTTCCCGCGGGCAGTTCAAAGCTGTTTTTGAGGCAGAGCTCTCCGGCAAAGAACGGAAATCCGTTTTTCTCCAGCGCGCAGGTATCCGAAACGTAAGCCGGGGGCGCTCCGAGCACGACCCGGTTCGTGTCTTCGACAAAGCATCCGAAATTTCCGACGAGATATGCGTCCTCAACGATCAGGGGATCGCGGCCCGGAAGGGAGACGATCACAAGCTCGTTTCTTCCCGGCCTCACCGCAGCCGCGGCGTCATAACAGACAAAGCTCCGGTCAAGGAAATACCCGCCGGTTTTGTCAAGCTTCTTCCCGTTGAGATACACGGAGGATATCTCTCCGGTTTCGACCGCCGCGCACAGAACCTTGGGAACTTTCTTCACGTCAAAGCAGTATTTCAGGCGGCAGCGCATATTGTCCTGGTCGGAAGAGCGCTTTCCGCCGTGCTCCGCAATCCATTCGGGCGTGCTGCGTTTCTTTTTCTCTTCTGCCGCGGCAGCCCGTATGTCGCCCGTGTACCCCTCCGGACTCCAGCCGCCGCCGTCGATCTCAAGCGCGCAGACGTCAAGGTTGGCACAGTTCGTCTCCCCGCGCAGATGGAGCTTCGGCTCCACAGTCCAATCTCCGGATATTTCGACGCTTTCGTCAAATTTCGCGTCCTTCCTTCCGGAGACGTCCTCTTCGCTCTCCTCGGCAAACACAAACGCGCCGCCCGCAAGGCAGAAAGTCCCGTCCGGACCGAGAACGAAGCTCTCCCCCGTCACGGTATCGGTAAATCTTGTGTTTTTCCCCGGGAAGGAGATGTTTACGGCTTTGGATTTGTCCGGGTTTGCCGCAAGGCGGCAGAGCTTTCCCTCAAGCTCAAAAGTCCTGACCCAGCAGGGGCCGTCCGCTTTCAGTCCGCTCTCGCTTCCGAGTATCCCGGCAAGCCCGCCGATATCCGTGCGGACCGCGCCGTTCCAGTCGGTTTCAACCGCAAAAAGCCTTCCTCCCGTTTTCACGAATTCGGCGATCGTCTCCGCCGTAAACTCCATCATGTCCGTGACGCCGGGAAGTATGACCGTGTCGTAGGTCATGCGCCCAAGGCGCAGCTTTCCGTTTTCCACCGACGCGTATTTTCTGAAATAGCTCTCCCCGACGTAGTGGAAGTAAACACCTTTGTCCGAAAGGGCGTTGTGGAGCTCCTCATATATTTTCTGAAGCTTTTCCGCCTTTTCCGTGTTCCCCGGCCTGTAACCGCACCAGGCCGACACGATCGGGTCGAGTATGCAGACGCTGACGGAATCCGTTCCCGCGGAGGTGATCCGGCAGGCCTTCGCAACTCCGTCCTCCAAAGCCCTTCCGTAGTGCCACCAGGGCTGCTGGTACTGGTTGTACGGCGGACAGTCGCGCTTGTTTTCTCCCGCAAGGGAATAGTGGGAGATGTGCGGCACAAACATATCGACGCCGCGCGTCATCAAAAGTCCGTACATCCACCTCCGCTCCTGAGGCGTAACTCCCTGTCCACCGACGCCGAAGCACTCGCACATCGTGCGCTCTTTTCCAAGCTGCTGGGAAACGCTGGCGCACTGAAGATGAATCCAGGGCGCATAAAGGCCGAGTCCGAGCTGGTCCGTCCCCGGAATATGCTCGTATTCGTAGTGGCGCATCACGTCGGAGGTACAGCGTATCTGGTTTTTAAGGTCGTCTTCCCACTCGTAGTGCCCGGTGAGCTTCAGGCCGTTTGCCCCGCACCACTGATAGATCGGCAGTCCCCAGGAGCGGGCGTAAAGCTCCGCCACCGCATACCAGAACTGCTTTCTGACGCGCCTAAAGTCGCCTTCGTCCGAAAAAAGGCATTGAAGCTCCGGCCGAATATCCTCTTTCCAAAGCTCGGAATAGACGTCCGGAAGCTCGTCCGCCCACGGAACGTAGTCGTTTCTGTCATACGCGCTGGCGTACTGCGGTTCGTCAAAAAAGAGTCCCGGACAGACGTTCCCGAAAAACTCTCCGCAGTCCTTCTTATATCTCTCGTAAACAATTCCGATGAAGTCCTCCGTGGTGCGCCGGCTGAGCTGGTTTGTCATTTCGCCGTATCCGACGCAGAAAGCAAATTTTCCGTCCGAAGTCCTTGCAACCTCCCCGGCCATGGGAAATTCCTCTGCAAAAAGCATCGAGAGCTTTTTTGAGACATTCCTCCCGCCCAGCTTCTCCACGGCGCCTTCCGCCCGGCCGCTCGGCCAGTTGTTCTCGTCGTAGATCCACGCCTCAAGCCCAAGCTCTCCGGCGGTCTTCATGCAGTAATGCATCTTTTCCATCCAGAGATTTGAGAGATACGGCGTTCTGAGCGCGCCCCTCGCGTGAAGGAAAACTCCGCCGAAGCCGCCCATTTTGAACTCAAGAAGCTGTCTGAAAAGCTCGTCCTCGGCGAGCTCCCCGTTAAGCGACCAGAAAGCCAGAGACCGGTATTCCGGTTTCGGCTCTTCCGAATATTTTTCAATCATCCTTGCCACCTCTTTTATCGGAAAATTGTGTATTGCCCGCGGCAAAACATAACAACCGACCGAAAGCGGACTTTTCGGGTCCCGCTTTTGTCCGGCCGGTTGTCAGTCAGGTTTTCAGATAAAAATGTCAGGCTTTGTGTTCCGCTTCGGCGGGTTTTTCGGCATTGGCCGCAGAGGCCTGCTTTTTTGCATCGTCTTCCGCGACCCACTGCTCCGCCTTATCGACACCGGTCTGGACAGACTTCACAACCGACTTACCCAGTGTTTTGAAAGCGCCCGCAAACTCTTTGCCGACATTTTTCCAGTCGTCCTTCGTCACTGCCATAGTTACAAACCTCCTTATGGTTCGGAAAAATATTACTTCCCTGATTTTATTATATCGTCTTCTTTTCCTTTTGTCAAGGGCATTGTTTCCCATCCCCTGAGGGGATACCGCTGAACCGCGCCGAAAATCTTTTCGTAAATATCCGCCCTTTCGGCCTTCAGCACGTCTGCGATTTCTTTCACCTTCCGGCGCTTCGTCGCACCGTCCGCCGGGCAGGCGTTTTTCGTAACGGGGAGCTTTTCCGCCGCGGACAAAGACCTTGTTTCGTATTCCCGGCAGTAAAGCAGCGGCCGCAGGACCGTGATACCGGTGCGGTCAAGATATGTCACCGGGGCAAAGGACGCAAATCTCCCCTCGTATATCAGCGACATCAGAAACGTCTCTACCACATCGTCAAGGTGGTGTCCCAGGGCGACCTTTGAACAGCCCGCTTCCTTTGCGGCGCTGTTCAGAGCTCCGCGGCGCATATTCGCGCAGAGGGCGCAGGGGTTCTCTTCTTTGCGTATGTCAAAGACGATCTGCTTTATCTGGGTTTCAACGATTTTGTATTCCACGCCCAGAGTTTTGCAGTATTCCCCGATGCGCGAATAGTCCGTGCCGTACCCAAGGTCGAGGGTTATGGCCGTCACCGAAAACTTTTTCGGATAAAAACGCGCCAAACCCGCAAGCCCCGCCAAAGTGCAGAGGCTGTCCTTTCCGCCGGAGACCCCGACGGCGATATTGTCGCCGTCGTCGATCATGCCGTAATCGTCAACACACCGCCTCACACGGCTGTAAAGCTGCTGAAGATCCATTTTTCCACTCCTCCGATATGTAAACAAAGCAATCCGTACCCAATATCCCCGCCCGCAAAAAAGATGGCGCGGATGTTGCGTGTCCGAAAAAAATATGATATAATCACAAGTGTCAAACAATCTGAAAACGGAGACAGTCTCGCCATGAGCAGAATGAGAAAAAAGAAAAATCTGCTTCCGCGCATGGAAACCGCGGGAGTATATCTTATACCCGATCCGGCCTCGCTTCGCGGCCGCTGGAGAGAGGCGCTCGGCCTCTCCCCTGACGCCGGACTCACGCTTGAGCTCGGGTGCGGAAAAGGCGCATTTGCCGTAAAAACCGCCCGGGAGTACGCCTCGGAAAACAAAAATTCGTTTATAATCGCGCTCGACAAAGTTAAGGAAGCCCTCGTCGTCGGCATGGAAAGCGCCATGAAGGAAGCCTGCGACGGCACGCTCCCCGTGCGCTTCGTCTCCGCCGACGCCGGCGGACTTTCCGAGCTTTTCGCCCCCGGAGAGGTGAACACGGTCTGCGTCAATTTCTGCGACCCGTGGCCCAACAAAAAACACTATAAACGCCGTATCACCTGGGACGGTTTTCTCAATGTTTACGCCGAACTTCTGAGCTCCGGCGGAACTCTCCGTTTCAAGACCGACAACGAACCCCTCTACGACTTCACGCTTGAAAGGCTTGAATGCTGCGGATACAGGCTTATCTCCGAAAGCCGGGACCTCCACTCCACGGATATTCCGAATATCACAACGGAGTACGAAGACAAATTCGCGTCAATGGGAATGCCGATCTTTTTTGCCGAGGCGCTCCCCCGCGGAAAGGAAGCCGTCCGATGAAAACAAACCGCTGCGCCGCGGCGCACATTCTCCGCGCTTACAGGATTCTCGGCCGGGCAACGCCGATCTCCGCCGACTGCGGGCTTCTTTGCCGCCGCGCCTGCTGCACCGCAGGAAAACGCGGCGCCGAAGAAGAGCTCGGGATGCTTCTCTTTCCCGGAGAGGAAAACTTCTTTTCGCCCTCGCTGAAAAAGGAGCGGATCGCGCTCGGCGGCAAGCCGGCAATGTTCGCCTCCTGCACCGGGCGGTGCATCCGGGCGTTCCGTCCGCTGTCCTGCCGCATATTCCCGCTCCTTCCATACGTTGCGAAGTCCGACAGGACGCTTTCAAAGCCGTTTCGCTTTTCAATGATTCCCGACCCCCGCGGAAAGTACCTCTGCCCGCTGATCCGGACCGGCGACAACGTGGAGGACAAATTCCGCGAACGGGCGGCCATGGCGATCAGCGAAGCGGGAAAGTGCAGAACGGTCCGCAAATTTATTTTCCGGCTCAGCGAAACAGCGGACGAGTACCGTCGCTTTACCGGCGATTGAAAACAAAGACCTTCTGAAGGAAGTAGTTGACAAAGAAGCAGAGCACATCCGTTATGAGCTTTGCCAGCTCTTCTCCCAAACCGGCATACATTGTGAAGCCGAGCATCACCAGGTTTCCTACGATAAGCGAGAACACAACCGTCAGAGCGTATCCGACCCCTCTTTTGATGAGGCCGAGCCCCGCTCCGCGGCAAAAGACGACGAAATTGTTGATTGCAAAGTTCAAAACTCCGCTGCTCACCTTGCCAATGGAGTAGCTCGCCTGAACTCCCAGCCCGCAGACGTACAGCATAAGAAGATACACCGCCCAGTCAAATGCCGTCGAAAGCACTGACGACGCAATATAAAGCGCTATTTCTCTCAGATTTCCCCTGTATTTGCTCCAAAGCTTTTTGATTGTTTTCATTGTTCTTCCACACTTGTGATTTTTTTTGAATGACTGGTGATAAACATGGATATAAGCGCCATCGCCGTAATTCCGGCATACAGACCCGACGAAAGAATATTCACCGTTGCCGCCGATCTGAAAAAGTCCGGATTCAGACACATCGTCGTTGTTGACGACGGAAACGGAGCAGAATGCGCCGAACTTTTTGACAAACTCGCCTGTGACCCGGCCGTTACCGTCTGCACTCACAGCTGCAATCTCGGAAAGGGCCGCGCTATAAAAACCGCTTTCAATTTTATTCTCTCGCACTGGCCGGGATGCGCCTCTGTCTGCATCGACTGCGACGGTCAGCTTTCCGCCGACGACGCCGCCCGCGCCGCAGAATACGCCGAAAGCTACCCCGACTCTCTGATCCTCGGCTGCCGCGACCTCAAACACACGCCGAATGTTCCGCTTCCGAACCGTTTCGGAAACGCCGCCACAAAGCTCACCGTGTTTCTCCTGACCGGTCTTCGGTTTTCCGACACCCAGTGCGGTCTTCGCGCCTATCCGCCGACGGTCATGCGGAAGCTCATCGGACTGCCCGGGGACCGGTTTGAATTTGAAAACAACACCCTGCTCGCCGTCAGAGCCGAGGGTATCGACATCGTCGAATTCCCGATAAAGGTCGTGTATGAGCCCGAATCCGCCTATACCACCACGTTCCGCCGTGTCCGCGACTCCGCGCTCATTTACAAAAATCTGCTGAAATTTCTTTCCGCGCCTGTGATCTCGTTTTTACTGGCGTCGGTCATATGGTTCTTCGTATCTTCGTTTTTCTCCTCCGACATCGCATCGGCTTTTTCATATACGGCGATGCTCATCCTCTGCACCGCGCTCTCCTGCGCCGGCGTCCGCCGCAGCGCAATGTTCTTCTCGGGAGGCTGCATTCTCTCCGTCGTGACAGGCACTGGAATGTTCGGGCTGCTCTCCGCCGGACTCAGCTCCGAGCTTGCCTGGCTCTGCGCCGCAGTGCCGTTCTTCGCCGTTCTCATCCCGCTTTACCGGAATCTCGGCTTCGAGCGCAGGCCCCGGTTCACCCGGTGCTGAAAAAAGCTCCGCGTTCCTGCGGACGACCTTCGCCCCCCGCCACAAAAACGGTCTTCCCGCATATTTTTCGCATATACCCTTATCGTCAAGTCCCGCCGTCCGAAATTCCGTGACGGCGGGCATTATTTCGCCCGTAAATTCGGCAATCGCCGTTTTTTTCACATTTGAATTCATGGGACACACAAGCTGGCAGACATCGCATCCCCACTGCGAACCCCACCGGCGCACCTTATCCTCCTCTTCCGGAGTCAGACGCCTTTTCTGCGTCAGCGAAGAAAGACATTCTCCCCTCCCCGAAAGAGCGCCCGTGGGGCACGCCGAAACGCATTTTCCGCATTCCCGGCAGTGCCGGACGGCCGCCGGACCGAAGTCAAGCTCAACGCCCAGCAATATCTCGCCGATGAAAACAAAGCTTCCGTACTCCCGCGTTATGAGAAGCCCGTTCCGTCCGATTGCTCCAAGCCCCGCCAGAGCCGCCGCGCGAACCTCGTTCAGCGGAGAAATATCCGCGCACGCCTTCCGGACCGTGTCCTCGGGCAGAAGTTCCGCCGCGCGCTCCAGGGCGTTTTTCAGAACTCCGTGATAGTCGGCGTACCTTGCGTAAAGGGACACCCGTCCCTCCGAGCGTCCGGCATAATACGGAAAAACCGCCACAAGAGCAGAATAAAAACCCTTCGCACGTTCGGAATTTGTCACGCAGGAGCGAAAATCATTTCCGCCGACAGCGCCGCTCTCCGCTCCGTATTCGGTTTTCAGCAGTTCTCCGATGCGCCGAATGGCTTCTTTCATTTTTTCGGAACCTCCAGCATTTCCCGCACGACCGGCCGCACATAACAGTCATGTCCGGTCTGCGGCTCTCCCCGCCGGACGCAGCATTTAAGCATAAATCGCCATGATATACCTGTATATTATATCACAGAACCTCCAAAAAAACTATATAAATTTCCAACTTTCCGGCGCGCATATTTCGATGGAATTTCACCAAGTTTCATTTTGGGGCTTTACAAAACGAAATATATGGTGTATATTATTGCCGAACAGAGTAGGAAGCCCCGCGTAAAGTGCCGCCAGGATGGGGAGTTGCGTGACGGACGAAGGATCCATTTCCGCGATGGGGTTTCCGCACCCGCTGTTGCATAATGGAAGACCTCCTTTATGTAGCAACGATACTCGGTCTGGCAAAAGTCAGCTGTCTCGCTGCCTCTTTTGGTTGTATACGTATACCGAACTCCCCCGGCTTTGCCGTTGGGGAGTTTTCTATATGTCTGCTTTCGGAGGATGCGGTCCGTCCGCTGCTTTGCCTCTATTGCAAAGGAGGAATTTTTCCGTGAAAAAACATTCGTTTACAGTGCGCCGGATTGCCACCAACGCCGTTATGGCGGCGATTTTTGTGGGACTCACCTATTTTTCCTTCATGATCGCCGGAGTAAAGGTGACGCTGGAAGAGCTGCCGGTCGTAATGTCCGCCATTGCCTTCGGCCCGGTCGACGCCGCGATCGTCGGTTTTCTCGGCGAATTCATCGACCAAATGATCCACTACGGTTTCACGCCGACAACGCTTTTGTGGATTCTTCCCGCCGTTGCGCGGGGGCTGTTCATCGGCCTTTGCATCCACGCTTTGAAAAAGCGTTTCACGACCGAAGAGATCTTCAGGGGCAGGAAAACGGTCCTGGTTTTCGTCATCTGCGCGGTGTCCGGAGTTCTCGTATCGGTCCTGAACACCTTCGCATTTTACGTCGACTCCAAGCTTTACGATTATTACACCTACGCCCTGATTTTCGGGGTGTTCTGGATCAGGATAGTGATCGGCATAACACTGTCAAGCGTGATGGCTGCGGTCAGCATTCCCGTCACGCTGGCGTTAAAACGGCTCAAACTAATCAAATGAAAGGCGGCCGCATTAAATGAATGCAGCCCAGGCGCTTGAATATATCCGCAGCTTCAGCTGCAAAGGAAGTATCCCCGGCCTTGAAAGAACCCAGGAGCTCCTTTCAAAGATGGGAAATCCCGAGAAAAAGCTCAAATTTGTACATATTGCGGGAACGAACGGAAAAGGCAGCACGGCCGCTCTGACCGCCTCCGTTCTCCGCAGCGCCGGATACCGAACCGGACTCTTCACATCGCCCTGCATCGAACGGTTCCACGAATATATGCAGGTGGACGGCGCCGAGATTTCGGACGGCGAGCTGGCCTCCGTGACCGAATACGTCCGTCCCCTGGCCGATTCAACGGAAGAAGCCCCCACCGAGTTTGAACTCGTGTGCTGTATTGCTTTTGAATTTTTCCGAAGAAAGCAGTGCGACATCGTCGTTTTGGAGGCGGGAATGGGCGGAGCGCTCGACGCGACAAACGTTATCGAAACTCCCGAGGCCGCCGTCATAACAAACATCGGCCTCGACCACACCGCGTATCTGGGCGGCACTCTCGAGGAGATCGCAGAGAACAAGGCCGGGATCATCAAGGACAAAGGCCATGCCGTTATATACCGCAGCTCCCCTTCCGTCGAAGCGGTGTTCGAACGCGTCTGCGCCGAAAAAAATACGGTTCTGAAAAAGGCGGACTTTGCCTCTCTGAAGCTTCGCGAACGCTCGCTTGATGGACAGATATTCGACTGCGGCGGACGCCGGGAGCTGATGCTTCCACTGCTCGGAGAGCACCAGCTCAGAAACGCCTCCGTAGCCCTCTCCGTCGCCGACACGCTCAGGGAGAACGGCTGGAATATCGGCGAAGAAGCGATCCGGGACGGGTTCCGCAGCGTCCGCTGGCCCGGAAGATTCGATATTGTCCGACGCTCCCCCCTGTTCGTCATCGACGGCGGGCACAATCCCCAGTGTATCGAGGCGCTTGTCAAAAACATTGGGGACTATCTGTCCGGCCGTGAGATCATTGCGCTGACAGGCGTTCTGGCAGACAAGGATTACGCGGAGATGTACCGCCCCGTAATGCCCTATATCCGCAAATTCGTGTGCATCACGCCGCCCAATCCCCGAAGACTCGAAGCCGCCGGGCTTGCCCGGTATCTCCGGTCAAAGGGCGCGGACGCAGCTGCCTGCGGCGGAATTGGCGAGGGCGTGAAAACCGCCCTGGAGCTTGCCGGAAAAAACGGAGCGGTGCTGTGCTTCGGTTCCCTCTACTCCATCGGCGCAATCCGCAGAGCCCTTGCCGAATACCCGGGCGGTTCCGATTGACCCGCCATGCCGCCCTTTGCGAAGATTTTTTGACTTGATATCTTTTCCGCAAACAAAAACATCACTGCAGATCCGCAGTGATGTTTTTTTCGTGTAGTCCGTTTTTCCCGGCGCAGAACGCGCTTTAGCTGAGGGTCGTCTGGATTCCGTCCCCGTCATCGGCTTTAAGGCCGAGATGGCGGCAGGCTCCCGGCGTAACGCAGCGCCCCCGGGGAGTTCTCGAAAGAAAGCCAAGCTGCATGAGATACGGCTCATATACGTCCTCGATGGTCGAAGCGTCCTCTCCGATGGTGGCGGCAATGGTTTCAAGTCCGACGGGGCCGCCGCCGTAATTTTTGATTATCGACGTGAGCATCAGCCTGTCGATGTTGTCAAGCCCGAGGGAGTCCACTTCCAGCGCCGAAAGCGCCGCATCGGCAACCTCCCGGGTTATGACGCCGGAAGCCCTGACCTGGGCAAAATCGCGCACTCGCCGCAAAAGCCGGTTTGCAATACGCGGCGTCCCGCGGGAACGGCGGGCGATCTCAAACGCTCCGTCGGGTTCGATCCGTATCTGAAGGATCCCCGCCGAACGGCTGACGATCCTGGCAAGCTCCTCGGGCGTGTACATTTCAAGCCTCAGCATAACGCCGAATCTGTCGCGCAGCGGACTTGTGAGCAGACCCGCCCTTGTGGTCGCGCCGATGAGCGTGAATTTCGGAAGCTGGATTCTGAGCGACTCCGCCCCCATGCCCTTTCCCATTATGATGTCAAAGGCGTAGTCCTCCATCGCCGGATAGAGAACCTCCTCCACGGCCGGATTGAGGCGGTGGATCTCGTCAATGAAAAGAATGTCGTTTTCACCGAGCTTTGAGAGGAGAGTTGCAAGGTCCTTTCCTTTTTCGATCGCCGGACCGGAGGTCACGCGTATCGAAACGCCCATCTCCGCCGCGATGATTCCCGCAAGAGTTGTTTTTCCGAGTCCCGGAGGGCCGTAAAGCAGACAGTGATCCAGCGGTTCGTTTCTGAGCCTTGCCGCGTCGATGTAAACGCCGAGAAGGCGCTTGACTTTTTCCTGTCCGAGATAGTCCGTCAGCTGGCGCGGACGAAGGGCATTGTCGATATTGACGTCTTCGACCGCTTTTCCCGGTGACAGCACCCGCTCGGTGCTGTCGTCTTCAAAAAGAATCGCCATTTTCTTAAGTCCGCTCCTTTCAAAATCAGCAGGGGCAGCAAATTCGAGCCGCCGTGGATTCAGGTGTTTTTAAGCGCAAGCCTTATGATCTCCTCCGTTCCGGCCGTGTCCTCCGGAACGGTCGCCACGGCCGCCAGGGCCTCCTGCCGCGAATAGCCCAGAACCATCAGCGCCGAAACCGCGCTTGAACGCTCTCCCGCCGGTTCCGCGGCGAAGACCTCCTCCGGTCCGGAAACCGGCACGGAAGACTCCGTTTCCTTCGCGACCTTGTCCCTGAGTTCAAGAATGATCCTCTGGGCAAGCTTTTTTCCGACTCCCTGGGCGCTTGTCAAAAGCTTTTCGTCCCCGGTCATGATCCCAAGGGCAAGCTTGTCCGTCGTGGCGCAGGAAAGGATCGAAAGCGCCGCCTTCGGCCCGACTCCGGTTATGTCCGTCAGCATCTGAAAAAAGCGCTTCTCCTCTTTTTCGGGAAATCCGAAAAGCTCGACGGCATCCTCCCGGACGTTCATCACCGTGTACAGGCGAAGCTTCTGTCCGACCCTCGCCCTTGCCGCAGACATCCTCGACACGCCAAGCTTATATCCGATGCCGCCGCAGTCCAAAACCACCACGCCGTCCTCAACATGGGCCACGGTGCCCTCTATGTAGTAGAACATGAATTCAAATCCCCCTTCTGAACGAAGCCATACTTCCCGCCGAGGTAAAGGCATGACACATGGCAATGGCCAGCGCATCCGCCGCATCGTCCGGCTTCGGCGTTTCCGGAAGCCCCAGCCTGAGCGTGACCTGGTCCATCATCTGCTTTTTTGTCGCCTTGCCGTACCCCGTCACAGCGGTTTTCACCTGCATCGGGGTGTATTCAAAAACCGGTATTTTTTTCCGTGTCAGCGCCAGAAGTATGACGCCCCTCGCCTCCGCGACGGGAATGCCCGTCGTCGTATTGTTCACAAAGAAAAGCTCTTCGACCGCCGCGGCGTCCGGATGGAACTTGTCCGCAAGAGTCAGCATATCCGAATATATCTCTTCAAGCCGAATGCAGATGTCCGTGTTCGGCGGCGTGGTTATGACGCCGTGCCCAATGGCGGAGATATGCCCCCTTCCGGCGCCCCGCCCCACGGACAGCGCGCCGTATCCGACGATTCCGACTCCGGGATCGATTCCGAGAATTATCACGCATCCGGCCTCCGCATCAATATTTCCTTCTATTATACCATATATATCATCAAAAGTCCACAACTTTGACCCCGGCAAAACGCCTTCCGCGGCAGAGCCTGTTTTCCCGGAAGCTCCGGCCCGCCGCGCCTGTTTTCATTTTTCAAATATGTACATATATGCCCGCTCCCCACCGGCAGAAAATCTCTCAATCCCACAAATTTTGTAACTTTAATGTGAATATTGCTTATTTTATGTTGCAAACGGCGCTGTTTTGTGTATAATATTATCAAGTTTATCCATGTTCAGAATTCATATCGTCGGAGGCGGTCATTTGCTTGTAAAAAACGAACTGTTCAAAAAAATCAAAGAATCTCTTGTATCGGTTCTTCCCGTCGCGCTGATCGTTGCCGCGCTCTGCTTTACCGTTGCGCCCGTTTCGACCGATCTGATGCTTTCATTCGTCATCGGAACGGCGATGCTCATAGCCGGGCTCGGACTTTTCACCTTCGGCGCAGAAAGCTCGATGACACTGATAGGAAATCATATCGGTTCAAGGCTCACAAAATCAAAGAATATCTGGCTGATCCTCGGCGTAAGCTTCCTTCTGGGCATAATTATCACCGTCGCCGAACCGGATCTCCAGGTGCTGGCTGACAACGTCCCGCACATAGACACGACGGTTCTCATCGTCACCGTGTCCGTTGGCGTCGGCTTCTTTCTCGTGATCTGCATGCTGCGAATCCTGCTCGGGATACAGCTCAGGTGGGTTTTGCTGTTTTTATACGCGGCGGTCTTCATCCTCGCCGCATTTTCCGACCCGAACTATCTCAGCGTCGCCTTTGACGCCGGAGGCGTCACGACCGGCCCGATGACGGTCCCGTTCATCATGTCCCTCGGCGTGGGCGTCGCATCCATCCGAAGCGACAAAAACGCCGAAGCCGACAGCTTCGGACTTGTTTCCCTCTGCTCCATCGGACCGATCCTTGCCGTTCTCATACTCGGATTTTTCTATACCGGCACAAGCGAAGAAATCTCCGCCGCGGCGGCTGCCGAATACGCAAACACGGTCGAGCTCGGCACGTCGTACCTCCGCGCCGTGCCCCACTACCTGAAGGAGGTCGCACTGGCGCTTTTGCCGATAGTCGTATTTTTCCTCATCTTCCAGATCTTCTTTCTGAAGCTCCGCCGTCTTCCCCTGGCGAGAATACTCGTCGGCCTTTTGTTCACCTACGCCGGACTCGTCCTGTTTCTGACCGGCGTGAACGTCGGCTTTTCGTCCCTTGGCACGATCCTCGGCCGGACTCTCGGCAGCGGATGGACACGGTATCTTCTCATTCCGATCGCCGCCGTCATCGGCTGGTTCGTGATCTCGGCGGAACCGGCCGTCCACGTTCTGACCAGTCAGGTCGAAGAGATAAGCGCAGGCGCGATTTCCAAAAAGGCAATGCGCATAAGCCTCTCCATTGCCATTGCGGCCGCCATGGCCCTTGCGATGGTCAGAGTTCTGACCGGCATAAGCATTCTCTGGTTCATTGTCCCCGGATACATAATCGCCCTTGTCCTCAGTTTCTTTGTGCCCCAGATGTTCACAGCCATCGCGTTCGACTCCGGCGGCGTGGCCTCCGGTCCGATGACCGCAACATTTATGCTTCCCCTGGCCATGGGTGCATGCCAGGCGGCCGGCGGCAACATTCTCACCGATGCATTCGGGCTTGTCACGCTTGTCGCAATGATGCCGCTTATCACGGTTCAGATCACGGGCGTTGTGTACACCATAAAGAGAAAACGCGCCGAAGCGGAAGAGATCCCGTCCTTTGAGGACAACGAGATCATCGAACTTTGGGAGGTGTGAACAGGTGGAACTCAATTTCATTCTCTCCGTCGTGGACCGTCCCGCCGCGGAAAAGATGGCTTCGATATATCACGAGCTGGACCTTCCGCTTGTTCTCGTGTTTCTCGGCCGCGGCACCGCGACCCAGGAACACCTCGACATCTACGGGCTGTCCGCATCCGAAAAAGCCGTCGTCGCTTCCGTTGCCGACGGCGACAAAACCGCTCAGCTCATCAAAAACGCGAAAAGAAAGCTCTTCATTGACATCCCCGGAAACGGCGTTATGATGGCCGTCCCGGTCAAAAGCGTGGGAGGAGGACGCACTATGGCATATCTCACAAACAACACCGTTCCGGGCGGCTCCGCCCCGGAACACAGCTATGACCACGAGCTCATTCTGGCAATTTTCAACCAGAGCTATATCGACGACGTCATGGATGCCGCCCGTTCCGCCGGGGCCTCGGGAGGCACCGTTCTGCACGCGAAGGGAAGCGGAGCGAAATACGCCGAAAAGTTCTTCGGGGTTTCCCTTGCCAACGAAAAGGAAGTCGTCATCATCGCCGCAAAAAGCTCCAAAAAAGCCGGAATAATGAAGGCGATCATGGAAAAGGCCGGAACCGACACTCCGGCCGGGGCGATCGTTTTCTCGCTTCCGATCTCCTCCGCCGCAGGGCTCAGGGAGTTCGACCCAAGCTGACGCCCCTCAAAAAAAAACAAAAAAGAGGCAGAAGGGAGACGCTCCGCACAGGAATTGTCTCCCTTTTGCTTTGCAAACGCCAAAAAACAGGTTTGCACTATTGCTTTTTGGAACTGCTTGCAGTATAATGAGTAAAACAGCAATGACGAGAAAGAGTAAGCAGCTGAAGCTTTTCAGAGAATCCCATCATCCAACGATGTGCTGTGAATGGATAAAGCGGATCTTGCCGAACATGGTCTCCGAGCTGCGCACCGAGCCCTTTTGGGGTTAGACTGCGCCGGGATCGCCCGTAACAGCGACAGAGTTTCGACAGATCATTTCCTGTCCGAACTTGACAAGGCTTGTTATCGTGAGAAACAAGCGAATCGGGGTGGTAACACGTGAGTATTTCGCTCTCGTCCCTTGTACTGTGTATGGGGGGTGAGAGCGTTTTTTTCTGCAGATTTATCTGCGCGGCATCCAAGTGTTACAACCATAAAGAAATGAGGCAAAAAAACAGTGGAAAACATTGAAAACATCATTGTTGGAGGAGCATGGCCATATGCCAACGGTCCCGAAAAGAGGGACACGGATTTCTCCGGGCGGGAATTCAAAAAGCAAAACAACTCCGAGCTGGTAGGCGCATGGGGAAATTTTGTCAACCGCACGCTTGCTTTTGCCGTCAAATATCTTGACTGTCAGGTTGCGCCTGCAACTGTTGACGCCGGTATCAGGGAGCGAATAGGGCAGTTGTATAAATCCGTTGGAGAAAAAATAGAAAAAGGCTCCTTCCGCGAGGCGCTTGATGAAATATTTGAAGCCGTTCGATTCGGCAACGCCTATTATGATGAAAACCGGCCCTGGAGAACAAGATCAGACGATCCTGAAAAATGCAGAAACACCATCGGCAGCTGTGCGTATCTGATTGCCAACATTGCAGTTCTGCTGAATCCTTTTCTGCCTTTTTCCTCAGCAAAGGTGTCGGAATGGCTCGGCGTCGGAACTGAATGGAAAGAGCAGGATGTCGGTGTAAAACGTATTCCCCGGAACATCTCCGTACTTTTTCCCAAAATCGACTGATGCCGGCAGGTGCAGCGGACGCCGTCATTGTTTCACAGAGCGAAAATCCGATACAGGTTCCTGCGGCGCCTTCCTTTACGGACGGCGCCGCAGCGTGCGCTTTTTTTTACCCGCGCGCGGCGGACAGCACCCCTGCGATCGTCTCTGCGGCGCGAACGGCAGTTCTTTTTCCGATATCCGGGTTCGGACTTATTCTCACGGTCCCCCGCTCAAGAGTTCCGGCGGACCTGTGGGCAAGCGGGGCGCAGTGAAGCCCTCCCCGAACGGCAATCCCGCGCGAAGCAAGCATTCCCGCCGCAGTCTCCGAGTCAAATCCGGCGTCGAACGAAAAAAGCCCGGCTTCAAAACCGTCCCCCGGCGCAAAGATCCGGAAGCCCTCCCGCTCCAGACGCGAAGCGAAGATCTCGCAGAGGGCCTTTTTCCGCTCATGGAGCCGGCCGCCCTTTTCCCGGACGTATTTAAGCGCCGCTCCAAGCCCGCATATGCCGCACACGTTGAGCGTTCCGGACTCGTACCGCTCCGGACTTGTTTCCGGCTGTCCGGCCTCTTCCGAAGCCGTTCCCGTCCCGCCGAACAGGAAGGGTTCAGGCCTGTTTTTTCCCAAAAGCAGCAATCCTGTCCCGGTCGGCCCCATGAGCCCCTTGTGTCCGGGCATGCACACCGCGTCCGCAAGGCAGGCCTTTACATCCACGGGTATTGTCCCGGCCGCCTGGGAAGCGTCGACGACAAACCGCGCGCCGTATTTCCGGCATATCCTGCCGATCTCCTCCACGGGCATCACGTTTCCGAACACGTTTCCGACCATGGTGCAGACCACAAGCCCCGGTTTTTTTTCGGCCGTCATGCGTTCAAAAGCCCGGACGGCGTCCTCCTTATCGAAAAGCGCGCTCTCCGCGGCAAAAACCTCTGTCGCTCCCCTTCGCTCCAGCTCGCCAAGCGGTCTGACCACGGCGTTGTGCTCGTATCCCGAGATGACGCAGGGGCGTCCCGGAACGAAAAGGCCGAATATCGCCGTGTTCAGCGCGTGCGTTGCGTTCAGGCAGAACACCACGTCCGCCGGGTCCCCGACATTGAACATTTCCGCCGCTGCGCACCGGCACGAATATATCTCTCCGGCCGCAGCGTCTGCCGAAGACGACTGATTTCTGCCGTAGCCCGCGTGAAGCATCACCGAACGGGACACCGCCTCCGCCACGGCGACGGGACGCCAGAGGCTTGTCGCCGCACTGTCCAAATACACAAGCGCCATTTATTCATCACCACTCCCGCGCTGCAAAAACCGCCTTTTCTCAGCGGATCTGATGAAAATTTCTGCCGTCCGAGGTCGAATATATCTTAAAATTCGGAAGCCCCGACTGCTCCATTGCCGCCGTCAGGCTCTCCGGATCCGAATTTTTAACCGCAACGGCATACCCGCAGCCGTTCCGGCTTATCTCCACGGGACTCTTCACCTGTCTGGATCTTATGCCTTTCCCGCTGAGAAGCCTTATTACCGACTGAGCGTACGTTGCGGTTCTCACCAGAATATAAAACTCCGTAAACCATTCCTCCCCCCCGGCAATCCATACTATGCCGCCTCTTCAAAAGTCGTTCCGGGCATTTTTCAAAAGCATTCCCCATCTTTCGCTGTGCTTTTCCCTTGACGAAACAATATTGCAGGATGTATAATATTAATTGGTATATGGTAGTATTACGAGGCAGAAAAGCTTTTACGGTGTTTGGAGGCGATCGGTATGTACCGCGGAATATTCCGTCAAAACTCTCCCGAAGCTCCCGGCTGCCGTCCGACGGCCGACGGCTTCAGCTTTGCCGTCTGGGCCCCGAACGCCGAAAAAGTATACCTTGTGGGAAGCTTCGACGGATGGAGCGCAGAAGGGCTCCCAATGCAGCGCTGCGGCGGCGGAATATGGCGGCTGTCCGTGCGCGGCATGGCGGAAGGCACGCTTTACAAATACCGGATCGTCACCCCCTCCGGAGAGCAGTTCTTCCGCGCCGACCCCTGCGGCAGGTATTCCGAGCTTCGCCCGGGCACCGCTTCCGTCACCTGGAAGTCAAAATACCGTTTCCGCCGCCAAACCGCGCACGACCGGCGGGTTTCCGCGCTTCCGCCCCGGGACGCCCGTCCCCTTTCCATATATGAAGTCCACGCCGGTTCATGGCGCGGCGACACCGGCAGCTACCGCACCCTTGCCGACGGACTGGCCGAACACGCCCGCCGCTTCGGCTTTACTCACATCGAGCTTCTGCCCGTCTGCGAATTTCCCTTTGACGGCTCGTGGGGCTATCAGACGACCGGGTATTTTGCCCCGACCTCCCGCTGGGGAACTCCCGACGACTTCAAATATCTGGTGGACAGACTCCACGCCGAAGGCATCGGTCTGATCCTCGACTGGGTCCCGGCACATTTTCCCCGCGACGAAGCCGGACTGCGGCTTTTCGACGGGACGCCGCTCTTCGAGCCCTCCGACCCCGCGCTTGCCCAACACCCGCTCTGGGGGACAATGCGCTTCAACTTCGAAAGCGAGTATGTGCGCGATTTTCTCATCTCCTCCGCGCTGTGGTGGTTCGACGAATACCGCATCGACGGACTTCGCGTTGACGCCGTCTCCGCGATACTCTACCGCGACATGAACCGTCCCACTCCCGAGAGCGTCAACCCATACGGCGAGCTCTTTCTCCGCGAGCTGAACGACGCCGTCGGCAGATTCCACCCCAACGCCCTCATGATCGCCGAAGAATCTTCCGACTACCGCGGCGTCACCGCTCCGGTTTCCTCGGGCGGGCTCGGATTCACTTATAAATGGAATATGGGCTGGATGAACGACACTCTCCGGTACATGCAGACCGATCCGCTTTTCCGAAGCGGCTCCCACGGTCTTCTGACCTTTCCGATGATGTACGCTTTTTCCGAAAGCTTCATTCTTCCCCTGTCCCACGACGAATGCGTCCACGGGAAAAAGAGTTTTCTGGACAAAATGCCCGGGGACTATCGGACGAAATTCGATTCTCTTCGCATGTACCTGGCATATATGTATACCTGTCCCGGCAAAAAACTTATCTTTATGGGCACCGAATTCGGACAGTTCATCGAATGGCGCTATTACGAGCCGCTTGAATGGAAGCTTACGGCTTACGAGAGCCACTGGAAGCTGATGAACTTCGTCCGCACTCTCACCCGGTTCTACCGCCGCCATCCCGCGCTCTGGAGCGACGACCGCTCCTGGAACGGATTTGAATGGTCAAACGCCGACGATGCGATTTTCGACGTATACAGCTATTTTCGCCGCAGTCAAAGCGAAACCCTCCTCGTCGTCGTAAACACGACCCCCGTCGCCCGAAAAAATTATCTTCTCGGCACCTCCGATTCCGGCCTGTTCCGGCTTGTGCTGAACACCGACAGCGAGGAATTTTACGGAAGCGGAATGCAAGTTCGCCAGCGCATCCGCTCTTCCCCGATCCGACAGGGCGAACACCCGAGAAGGCTGAAGGTCGATCTCCCCCCCAGCTCCGTACTTGTTTACAGGCTCTCAGGCGTGAGTGAGAACAAATAAAACAAAAAAACAAGGCAAGAGGAAAGGATGTTCAATATGCGCCAATCTGATTGTATTGCAATGATACTCGCCGGAGGACAGGGCTCAAGGCTTGGCGCCCTGACAAAAACACTGGCAAAACCGGCCGTCCATTACGGCGGAAAATACCGTATCATCGATTTTGCACTTTCCAACTGTGCCAATTCGGGCATAAACACCGTCGGAGTTCTGACCCAGTACCAGCCCCTTGAGCTCAACACATATATCGGCAGCGGTCAGCCCTGGGACATGGACAGACTCAACGGCGGAGCATTCATTCTTCCGCCATATGTCAAGGGAAAAAGCGGCGAATGGTACAAGGGTACCGCCAACGCCATATACCAGAACAAGCAGTTCATCGACCGCTTCGACCCAAAGAGGATCCTCATTCTGAGCGGCGACCACATATACAAGATGGACTACCGTGATATGCTCCGCCAGCACGAACAGACAAAAGCCGCTCTCACCATTGCGGTCATCGAGGTTCCCCTGGAGGACGCCTCACGCTACGGCATACTGAGCGCCGACGAAAACAAAAGGATCTACGACTTTGCCGAAAAGCCCGAGCACCCCCGGAGCACTCTGGCGAGCATGGGCATATACATATTCGACCGCGACGTCATGATGAACTATCTCTCCGCGGACGAAAGCGACCCCAACAGCTCCAACGACTTCGGCCACGACATCATACCGGCCATGCTTGCCGACGGACTCCCGGTCTACGCCTACACTTTCTCAGGGTACTGGAAGGACGTCGGAACCATCAAGAGCCTCTGGGACGCAAACATGGACATCATCAACGGCTCCGATCTCGATCTGAACGACGACAACTGGCGAATCTATTCCCGCCACATCGACCTTCCGCCCCAGGTCGTCTCACCGACGGCGGAAATCCGCAGCAGCGCCGTCACCGAAGGCTGCTCCGTTGCCGGAACCGTTGAAAACTCCGTGCTCTTCTCCGGAGTCACTGTCGAAGCCGGAGCCGTCGTCCGCAACTCCATCGTCATGCCGATGAGCATAATCCGCCGGGGCGCCTGCGTCGATCACTCGATCATTTCCCACGACGCCGACATCGGTGAAGACGTCGTAATCGGCTGCGACTCGCCGAACTATCCCCTTCCCCCGGACCCGCTCTGCACGGACGGGCTGAGCCTTGTGGGCGACAATGTCCGCATCCGCGGAAATGTACGCATCGGACGCGGCACAACGGTCGTGCGCTCGATCGAAGTTTACAGGGAGGGTGAAGACACGCTGCTCTGAAATTCACGGAACAGCGCGCGCCTTACACAGAAAGGAGAAGCACAAGTATGAACGACACTCTCGGAATTATCATGACAGGCTTCGGAGATTCGGCGCTTGGCGAACTCACTCAAATGCGCGCCCGCGCGGCTCTTCCCGTCTGCGGACGTTACAGGCTCATCGATTTCACCCTTTCAAACATGGTAAACTCCGGAATCACAAACGTCGGTGTTCCGACCACTTCCCATTACCGCTCGCTTATGGACCACCTCGGCTCCGGCAAGGAGTGGGATCTGAACCGCAAGCTTTACGGACTTTTCATTCTTCCTCCGTATCTGAGCCATGAAAACGGGGACAGCTGCGGCGATATCGATATTCTGAACGGCATCATGGACTATCTCACCCGTTCAAAGCAGAAATACGTTCTGCTTTCCGGAAGCGACGCCATATACAACACAAATTACAGTTTTCTCAGAGAATTCCACATCTCGCACAACGCGGACATAAGCGTACTTTCCACCGCCCAGGCCTCCTATCTGTCCTCTCCCCACGGCATCCAGCTCAACTGCCGCGAGGACGGTTCGGTCAGGGAGATCGAACTCGGTGCGGCGACTTTTGACGGCGCCCGTTCTTCCATGGGAGTGTACTTTCTGGAAAAGGATCTCCTCTGCCGCTGCATTTCGCGCTGCGTCTCGCGCGGGTTCCATGATTTCGTCCGCGACGTGCTGCTGCACGGAACGTCTGAAAACAGGATATTCTCCTGCCCATATACGGGATATGTCGGCCACATCGACAGCGTTTCGTCTTTCTTCCGGGAAAGCATGAAGCTTCTCGACCCAAAAGTATATGCCGAAATTTTCAACCCCCAGGCGCCGATATACACCAAGGTCAAGGACCAGATCCCGACGATCTACGGGCCCAGGGCGAAAGTCAAAAACTCCATCATCGCGGACGGCTGCACCATCAACGGCACGGTGGAGAACAGCATCGTCTTCCGCGGAGTCGAGATAAACGAGGGCTCCACGGTCACAAATTCCATCGTCATGCAGCAGTCCCAGATTCAAAAGGACGTCGTTCTGGACTGCGCCGTTCTGGACAAAAACGTCATCGTCCGCCATTCCAGGCGGCTCATCGGCCAGGAGAGCTATCCCATTGTTATCGGCAAAAACGCCGTCGTATGAGGTTTTCCGCCTTTTTTCCATTCAATGTCACAGGAGTCTGATTCAATTTGAAAATACTTTTTGCATCGTTCGAAGCCTCGCCCTTTGCGAAGGCGGGCGGACTCGGAGACGTCGCAGGGTCCCTCCCCGCGGCGCTCAACTCCGTCGGGGCAGACGTCCGGCTTTTTATGCCAAAGTACAAAATAATACCGCCCCAGCTTCTCAAGGACGCTGAATTTCTTTTCTCCACTGAAATCAACATCGGCGGCATCAACAAATACGCCGGGCTTTTCCGTCTCGTCCGCAACGGAGTGACGGTATATCTCCTCGACAACGAAGAGTACTTCGGAGGCGACGGGATATACGGCTACGGCGAAAGCGGCGCGGAGCAGAGCGTCTTCTTTTGCCGCACACTGTGCGAGCTGATCCCCAGGCTCGGCTTTGCGCCGGAGATCGTCCACTGCAACGACTGGCAGACTTCGCTCATCCTTCCCATGCTGCGCTATCACTATCCCCACCTGGGTCTGCGCACGGTGCTCACCATTCACAACCTTCAGTATCAGGGCATCTTTTCATCGGAGCGCATGAAATATCTGACCGGACTTCCCGACGAAGCCTTCTCCGTGGGCTGCCTTGAATTTTACGGCGCGGCAAACCTCCTCAAAGGCGGCATCGTCTGTGCCGATAAGGTCAACACGGTGAGCCCGACCTATGCCCGCGAGACGCTGACCGCCGCCTACGGCGAAAAGCTCGAGGGCGTTCTGGCGTCAAAGGGAACCGGCTATTTCGGGATTATCAACGGCCTTGACTACAAAGTCTTCCACCCCCGCACGGATCCCCACATCCCGGAAAATTACAGCTTTATGCGCCTTGAGGGAAAAAATGCCTGCCGCCGGGCGCTTGCGTCGCAATTCGGACTGAATGCCGACGGCATACCCATCGCGGCGGTCATCTCCCGCCTCGTCAACCAGAAGGGACTCGACCTTCTCTCCGGCTGCATTGAAAACCTTATCCGCGACGGAAAGTGCGCGCTGATCGTTCTCGGAAGCGGCGATCCCGCATACGAGAGGTTCTTCTCCGACCTTTCCCGCAGATATCCGGGGCGCGCCGCGGTTTGGATCGGCTACAACGCCGAACTTGCCAACCGAATCTATGCCGGTTCGGACATTTTCCTGATGCCGTCCCGGTTCGAGCCCTGCGGACTTTCTCAGCTCATCGCCATGAAGTACGGTTCCGTTCCCCTCGTCCGCGAGACGGGAGGGCTCTTTGACACCGTCAGCTCCTACAACAGCGAGACGGGAAAGGGAACCGGGTTCACCTTCGCCCCCTATTCCTCCGAAGCGCTGGAATACACACTGCGCCGCGCGGTGCGCTATTACACCGAGCGTCCTGACGTCTGGAAAAAACTCATGGTGCGGTGCATGAAAAAAGACTTTTCCTGGAAAGCGTCCGCCGAAAAATACCTTGAAATGTACTCCTCGCTTGTCTGAGAACGAATATACCGCAAAACTCACTTCAAAATACGAAAGGCACGTCCGTTTTTAATGAAAGACACAAAAGAGATTAAGTCCAGCATAACGGAAAACCTGCTCCGCTTTTTCGGGCGGAGCGTTTCCGACGCCACGCCGCTTCAGATATACAACGCCGTGGCAATGTCCGTCCGTGACACCGTCATGGAGAATTACAGAAACACCAACAGCAATATCCTAAACGGTCAAAAAAAGACCGTATGGTATCTTTCGCTTGAATTTCTGACCGGAAAATTCCTCGCCACAAATCTTCTCGCTCTCGGGCTTTACGACAGCTATGCAAAAGCCCTTGAAGAGCTCGGTCTGAACATTTCCGACGTGGAAGACACCGAAGCGGAGCCGGGGCTCGGAAACGGAGGGCTCGGGAGGCTTGCGGCGTGCTTTGCCGATTCCATGGCCTGCGCGGCGCTTCCCGCCATAAGCTGCGGCATACGCTACGATTTCGGGCTCTTCCGCCAGCGTTTTGTGGACGGAAAACAGGTTGAGCTTCCCGACGACTGGCTTGCCGACGGCTGCGCCTGGGAGATTCCCGTCCCGGAAGACAGAGTGGAAGTGCTCTTCTACGGCTCCGTCAGCTCCTACACCGATGAAAACGGCTGGCTGTGCTACCGACAGGAAAACTGCACCCGCATAGTCGCCACCCCCTACGATATTCCCGTCTGCGGCTACGGCAACAACTGGTGCAACACGCTCCGCCTCTGGAACGCATCGTCTCCCAACCCGGTCAACCTCGGAGCCATCTCGTCGGGAGACTATGTCCATGCCGTCGCCGAACGCGACCTGGCGGAGACGATCTCCCGCGTTCTCTACCCAAACGACTCACACAACCAGGGAAAGAGCCTCCGCCTCAGCCAGCAGTACTTTTTCACGTCGGCGACTCTGCAGTATATGCTCAAACGCCACAAGGCCCAGGGACTTTCCGTCCGCGACCTTCCGGACTACGCCGCAGTGCAGATCAACGACACCCATCCGGCCATTGCCATTGCAGAGCTGATGCGCCTGCTGGTCGACGTTGAACACATCGGCTGGGACGAAGCCTGGGAAATATGCGGAAAGGTGTTTGCCTACACCAATCACACGATAATGTGGGAGGCGCTTGAAAGCTGGCCGTGCTATCTGATGGAAAACCTCCTGCCCCGCATATATATGATAATTGCCGAGATCGACCGCCGCTGCCGCGCGGAGCTTGCAAGGTCCGGAGTCAATCCGGAGCGCCTCGCCGTTCTCCGTGAAGGCAGCGTCCACATGGCGAACCTCTGTCTTTCCTGCTGCCACAAGCTCAACGGAGTTTCCGAACTCCACACCGACATTCTGAAAAACGACCTCTTCGCGGATTACCATCGGCTCCACCCCGACCGCACCATCGCAGTCACCAACGGCGTCACGCCCCGCCGGTGGATTCTCCAGTCGAACCCGGGACTTTCCGCGCTTTTGACCGAGCTTCTCGGCGGAGACGGCTGGGTCACCGACCTCTCGCTTGTCTCCGGACTGGAAAAGTACGCTTCCGACAGCGCCGTGCTCTCCAGACTCGGACAGATAAAGCGCGGGAACAAGCTCCGGTTCTCTTCAATGCTTGAAAAGGCCTCCGGCATAAGCGTCGATCCGGATTCGGTTGTCGACGTACAGGTGAAGCGGCTTCACGAGTACAAACGCCAGCTCATGAACATCCTCCGCATTCTTGCCATGTATTTTGAACTGGTCGAGGGCGGAAAGGAGCCCCCGCGCCCCGTCACATTCGTCTTCGGAGCGAAAGCCTCCCCGGGATACGACCGCGCAAAACAGATCATCGAGCTCATCAATTCCGCGGCAAAGCTCATCAACGGCGACAAGCGCACCCGCGGACTTCTCCGCGTCATCTTCGTCGAGAACTACTGCGCCACGTCCGCAGGCTTCATAATTCCCGCGGCCGATGTTTCCGAACAGATCTCCCTTGCGGGAAAGGAAGCCTCCGGAACCGGCAACATGAAGTTCATGATGAACGGCGCGCTTACCCTGGGCACTCTTGACGGAGCGAACGTCGAAATGCACAGACTTCTCGGAAACGAAAACATATATATCTTCGGGCTCCGCGCCGAAGAGGTTTCCAACCCCCGCTTCAAACGCCCCACCGCCGCAGAGCTCTGTATCGAAGACCCGTGGCTTGACCGCGCGGTAAAAGCTCTGGGCGACGGAACTCTCGGCAGCTTTACCGGGCTTATGAACTACCTCATGTTCGAAGACCCCTATCTCTGCATGACCGATTTTGCAAGCTACCGCGCGACGACGGCGCGCGTCCTGTCCGACTATGAAAACCGCGACGCCTGGCAGTCGCGCTCACTTGTCAACATTGCGCGTTCGGGCTTCTTCTCCAGCGACAGAAGCATTGCCGAGTACCGCGAAAAGATCTGGAACGCCTGATGCGCGCGGTTCACAATGCGGCCGATATAAATTATCGGAGCCCCTTCGGAGCCGTCCCCGCCGGAAAGACGGTTCTTCTCGCCGTTGACTCCGACGAAAAGCCGGCTCTGCGCCTTTGGATTGACGGAAAAGAGCTGATTCTCTCCCCAAAATCCGTCCGGACCGGAGAAAACGGGCTGTCGCGGTACGAATTTGATTACACGCCCGACTCTCCCGGAATAATCTGGTATCGGTTTTTATTTGACGGAGCAAGCCTTGCCCCCGGAAGCGACCCGCTTTTGGGCGAAATTTCCGGCCGTGACGCATACGAAAGCTTCCAGCTTACGGTCTATTCCCCGGATTTTTCCGTGCCCCAATGGACCGTCGGCCGCGTTATGTATCAGATCTTTCCGGACAGGTTCGCCCGCGACCCCTCCGTTCCGAAAGTCCCCGGGAGAGTGTACCACTCCCGGTGGGACGACCCGATAACGATCGCCCCCCTTCCCGGCAAGAACGAATACACGGCCTACGACTTCTACGGCGGAAATTTCCGCGGCATCGAATCGCGGCTCGACTATCTTTCTTTGCTCGGCGTGACGGCGCTTTACATCAACCCCGTCTACCGCGCCGTGTCCAATCACCGCTACGACGTCGGGGATTACACAATGCCCGATCCGCTTCTGGGCACGCCGGAGGACTATGAATCCCTCTGCGCCCAGGCGCTCAGGCGCGATATCCGGATCCTTGCCGACGGTGTTTTCTCGCACACCGGGGACGAAAGCATATACTTCGACCGTTCCGGGAACGAAGCGGTTCCCGGAGCTTACCGCGACAAAAGCTCGCCGTATTTCGGCTGGTACCGCTTCCGCTCCTGGCCCGACGACTACGGCTGCTGGTGGGGCGTGAAATCCCTTCCGGAGGTGGACGAAGAAAACCCGTCTTTTTCCGAATTCATAAACGGTGAAAACGGCGTCGCGCGGCTCTGGCTCCGGCGCGGCGCTTCCGGATGGAGGCTGGACGTTGCGGACGAGCTTCCCGACAGCTTTCTGGAATCTTTCCGCCGGGCCGCAAAGGCCGAAAAAGACGCGTTCATCGTCGGAGAGGTCTGGGAAGACGCGACAAACAAGGTAAGCTACGGAAAACTGCGCCGGTATCTTTTGGGGGAACAGCTCGACAGCGTCATGAACTATCCCTTCCGCCGCTGGACGATCGATCTGCTGACCGGAAAACTCAGCGCAGCCGGTTTCGCCGCAAATCTGAGAGCGCTGCTTTCAAACTATCCCCCGCCCTGCATAAATTCTCTCATGAATTTTCTCTCGACGCACGACACTCCGCGCATCACTTCAATTCTCGGAGGAATGCCGGAGGACATCTCCCGTGCCCGGGCGCAGGATTTCGCCCTCTCCCCCGCGGCGCGCCGCCTTGCGCTCCGCCGCCACGCGCTTGCCGCAGCGCTTCTCTTTACGCTTCCGGGAATCCCCTGTATTTATTACGGCGACGAGCTCGCCCTTGAGGGAGGTCCCGACCCGCTGAACCGCCGCACTTTCCCCGCCGAAGGCTTTGACACAGAGCAGCCCCTGCACAGGCTCTATTCCGAGCTTGCCGCCCTGCGCAAAAATCCGGCGCTTGCCCGCGGTGAAACGAAAGTCTCGTCCCGCGGCAGCACGCTCTTTCTGGAGCGCGCCTTCAAAAACGAAAGAGCGGAGCTCACTCTGGATACCCAAAGCCTTGAGGCAAAACTGGCCTTGGGCGAAAAAGAGCTTTTCATCCCCTGAGAAAGACAATTTCCGGTTGACAGACATCTCCGGAATTGTTATAATTGCTTAAGTAAAAAACATTTGATTTAAGGACAGGTGAACTCACATGAAAATACTTTTCCAGGGCGACAGCATCACCGATGCCGGACGCGACCGTTCGGATCCCCACAACCTGGGCGAAGGCTATCCGAAATACGCCGCCGAAAACATCGCCGAAGCATTCCCCGACATGGACTTTGAATTTGTCAACCTCGGCATAAGCGGAAACCAGACGATCGATCTTGTCAACCGCCTCGAAGAAGACTTCATCGCCCAGCAGCCCGACGTCGTTTCCATTCTCATCGGCATCAACGACGTGTGGCACCGCGCCGCCACAAAAGAGTGGCTCTCCGACGAGAAATTCGAGGAAAACTACCGCACCGTCCTCGAGGCCATAAAAACGCGCACCAATGCCAAAATACTCATCATCGAGCCCTTCCTGATCCCCGTCGAGGACAAGCTCTTCTTCCGTGAAGACCTCGACCCCAAGATTCAGATCGTCAGAAAACTCGCCCGCGAGTACGCCGACGCATATCTTCCCATGGACGGGCTTCTCGCCGCCGGATACATCGGCACCGAGCCCACCGTATATGCCGCCGACGGTGTCCATCCCACCGAGGAAGGCGCGCGCTTCATCGGCGATTACTATCTTGAGGCCGTCTGCGACCTGATCGACGAAACAGCCGAATGATCAGCTCCTTTTTCAAGTAAGCGCAGATCCACCCCGTATAAAAGCCCCAAAGCCTGCCGGCGCGAAAACACCGGCAGGCTTTTTTTGCCCGTTTCCGGGCACGGATAAATTCAGGCTATTGCATACTGCGGCTTTTTTTCTCACTCTTCCGGCTTTGTGTCCGCTGAAGCCAGATATGTTCCCGCAGCCATCAGCGCCAGCGCCACAAAAAACGTGATTGGCGGAACCCGCGGGAAGATCAAAAGGGACAGTCCCGCGCCGATGAACGGCGCGACAGCGTAGTACGCGCTTGTCTTCGCCGCGCCGAGCTCTCTCTGAGCCATGATATAAAAGTAAATGCTCAGCCCGTAAGCCACAAATCCGAGCAGCATCGCCGCGGCGACATGCCGCCAGCCCGGAAAATTTTCGCCGAGGCACAAAGCCAGAAGCACGGCTCCCAAACCCGAACCGAAGCCTTTTATCACCACGGTCTCCATCGGATCCTTCGACGAAAGCATCCTTGTGCAGTTGTTTTCAAATCCCCAGCACACACAGGCCGAAAGCACCAGCACCGATCCCGGCGAAAAGGAAAAGCTGTTCGCATTCTCAAAGGTCAGTATCGCGCTTGAAAGCGATACGAGTCCGACAGCGATCCAAAGCTTTCTGGATATCTTCTCCCCGAAAAAGCACATGGCGATCAAAGACGTCGCCACAATCTCGAAATTGTTCAAAAGCGCCGCGTTCTCCGCCGTTGTGAGCTTCAGCCCGAACATCAGCAAAACCGGAGCGGCGATGTCAAGCAAAACCATCCCCACGGTGAAGGGAAGCTCTTTTCGCGTAAGCGGCTTTTCCGTTTTCTGCTTTCCGGAAAACCGCCGGAGCCTTCCGACAAGCCAAATCCCGCTCCCCGCGCCGAGATACAAAAAAGCCGCCATCATCGTCGGAGCAACGTCCTTCAAAAGAAGCTTGGAAAAGGGAGAGTTCAGCGCATAGAGGGCGGCGGCCAAAACCGCAAAAAACACCGCCTTCCGCTGTTTTCCGTTCATCTTTCCCGCCATTCAGACCACAAACCTGTCTATTGCAGAGTGGAGCTCCGCTATGGCCGCGTCGTCCCCGTTGAGCACGGCGTCAACGATGCAGTGATCGATGTGGTCTTTAAGGATGAGCTTACCCGTATTGTTTATTGCGGCTTTCACGGCGGCAAGCTGTATCAAAACCTCGGAACAGTCGCGCCCCTCCTCAACCATTCGCTTCACCGCCTCCAGGTGTCCGATTGCCCGCGAAAGCCGGTTTATGACCGCATCGGTCGATTCGTGTTCATGCTTCACAAAATCCCCTCCCTTATCCCCCAAAAATATCCCCCCACCGGGGATACCGCGGATATTATACTCCCGGCAATTTCCAAAGTCAACACAAAACGCCGCCCGCAGAAGTTTTTCTGCGGGCGGCGGAATATCGGACTTTTCGCAAATATCAGAGGAGCGCCGCGGCGGCGTGGTCGATGTAAACCTCGACGTCCGGGTGGAGCTGGAGAACGGAGGCGGGAACCTCGGGAGTGACCTCGCCGCAGATCATCTTTTTGACGATCTCAGCTTTCGCGCTTCCAAGGGCGATAAAGATAATGCTTCTGGCGTTCATGACGGTCTTGATTCCCATCGAAACCGCAGCGGTGGGAACCTCGTCGATAGAGGCAAAGAAGCGGGCGTTGGCCTGTCTTGTGGATTCGGTGAGTTCGACGACATGGGTGACGGAACCGAAGGGAGTTCCCGGCTCGTTGAAGCCGATGTGGCCGTTGTTGCCGATTCCCAGAAGCTGGAGATCGATCCCGCCGGCGGCTTCAATCTGGCGGTCATACCCGGCGGCTTTTTCATCGGTCATGCCGATCCCGCAGGGGACGTGGGTGTTCTCTTTTTTAATGTCTATGCGGTCAAAGAGGTTTTTGTCCATAAACCAGCGATAGCTCTGGTCATGCGTTCCGTCAAGTCCGACGTACTCGTCAAGATTAAACGTCACCGCGTCGGCAAAGGAAACCTCTCCCGCCGCGTTGAGGCGCGCAAGCTCCCCGTAAAGCCCCAGGGGCGTTGAACCGGTGGCGTAGCCAAGCACGGCGTTGGGCTTTTCTTTCAAAAGGGCGACATAGCGCTTTGCGGCAAGGCGCGCAATGTTTTCAGGGGTATCGACGATAATTCTCATATTCTACCATCCTTTATATTTCAGATTTACTGCTTATAAAACAAAACGATTTTCCTGAGGCTCTAAAGAATCACGCCGTAAACAACGATTCCGACCAGTGCGCCGAGCCCGATGATTATCAGGGGGTTGAGAGGCTTCTTTTTTGCGCCGAGCTTTATCCGCGAAAGCCCCAGAAGTCCTGCCGTCGTCAAAAGCGACACCCAGTCAAGCTCGGACAAAGCCCAGGTTCCCGAGGGCAAAACGTTCTTTAAGAGAATGCTTGCCGCCGCAGCCCCGATAAGCCCGATGACAGCGGGATGGATTCCGGAAAGCGCGCCGGAGACAAAGCGGTTGTCCTTGACCGAATAGAAGAACTTCGACACAATCAGTATTATGATATACGACGGAAGTATGACCCCCAGAGTCGTACAGGCAGCGCCAAGTGCGCCGAGGAACGGTCCGCCGAGCTCATTGCCGACCTTGCAGCCGACAAAAGTTGCAATGTTGACTGCAAAGGGCCCCGGAGTTGACTCCGAAACGGCGATAAAGTCGACAACCGTCTCCATGTCCACCCAGTTGTTGGCGACGACTTCGTCGGTTATCATCGGGATCATGGCGTACCCGCCGCCGAAAGTAAAGAGACCAATCTTGAAAAAAGTCCAGAAGAGTTTGAGAAATTCCATTCAGCCGACCTCGAATTTTAATCATTATAATTATACAACGCCGCAGAGCGCAAGTCAATACGAGAAGTCCGCCAAAGCATTTTCCCAAATCCCGCTTTTTTCTTTGCAGATTAACGGCTTACCGGAATCAGTCCACCCTCTCAAAGACGGGGATAATGTCGAGGGGCGTTTCCGCGCAGACGGTTCTGCCTCCGGTCACAACCGGTCCGCCGTGAATGCTGCGCCAGCTTCCCTCCGGAAGATACACATCGCGCCTCTGCATTCCCGCCCGGAGAACCGGAGCGACCAAAAAGCGCGGGCCAAGCATGTACTGATCGTCCAGCTCCCAGCACCGTTCGTCCTCGGGAAATTCGTAGAACATCGTGCGCATTACGGGAGAACCGTTCTCACTGGCCTCGTCCATAAGCGACGACAGATAGTCTTTCATTTCAAGGCGGATGTTCAGATACTTGCAGAAGATGCGCTCCGCCTCTTCGCCGTAGCTCCAAAGCTCGTTTGGGCGTCCGGTGGTCATCTTTCCGCCGCCGGAATCCGAAAGCGGCGGGATATCGTGCGGCGCCCGGTCCCCGTGCATTCTGAGCACGGGCGAAAACGCCGAAAACTGGAACCACCGGATCAGAAGTTCGGCAAAGCCCGGATCCTCAACGCTGCTCCCCTGGAACCCGCCCGTATCGGAGCTCCACCACGGTATTCCGGCAAGCCCGATGTTCAGACCGGCCGAAAGCTGGTCCCGAAGCGCCACAAAATCCGACTGGACGTCTCCCGACCAGATCACCGAGCCCATCTGCTGGCTTCCGACCCATGCGCTTCTGGACAGGTTCACGATATCCGTCCGCCCTTCGCCGAGCATACCGTCCCGAAAGGTCTGCATATGCAGTTTCGGATAGAGTCCTGCGCATTTTTCCAGAGGTCCTGCAAAAAAGCTGTACCCGTGGGCGTCCGCCGCGGAAAATTCCGGCTCGTTGCAGTCCAGCCAGAACATATCTATTCCGCAGTCGTAATAATTCTTCTTTGCCTTTTCCCAAACGAAGTCCCTGGCCTCCGGGTTCGTGGCGTCCACAAACACAACATTGCTGCCGCCCCAGGTTATCTGCTGCTGAGTTCCGTCGACAGCCCTCACCAGAAGACCTCTTTCGCGAAGCTCCTCATAGTTCAGGCTCTCCGAATCGCTCGTCGGCCATATTGAGATCAGGCATCTGATACCCATGGATTTCAGCTCGTCGACCATCGCCTTCGGATCCGGCCAGAAATCCGGATCAAAGCACCAGTCGCCCTGGTGGCGCCAATGAAAGAAGTCGATCACGATCACGTCCAGGGGGATCCCCCGGCGGCGGTACTCCCGCGCGACCTCCAGAACCTCGTCCTGGGTCCGATAGCGAAGCTTTGACTGCCAGAGACCGAGGGCGTTTTTCGGAAACCTCGGCGCCCGCCCCGTTACGCCGGTATAGTTTTCAAGAAGCTTTTTCGGAGTATCCCCAACCGTGACCCAGTAGTCCAGCTCGTCACAGCAGTCCGCGTGCCACAGGGTGTAGTTGCGGCCAAAGCTCACCTCGCCCGTTCCCGGGTGGTTCCAGAGAAATCCGTAGCCCTCGCTCGAAATGTAAAACGGAATGCTTATCTGGCTGTTGCGCTGTTCCAGAGCCAAAACGCAGCCTTTAAGGTTCAGTTCCGGCTGCTGATACTGTCCCATGCCGAAAAGCTTTTCCCCGGGGTTCGATTCAAAGCGCGCGAACGCTTCAAAATCCCCGCCCTTTGTCCGGTACTGCCGCGCCATCATGTTTATTGGGCGGCTGTGCTGGTTTGCGTCCCGTCCGCGGTAATACTCCGCCAGAACAAGCTTGTCGTCCCGGTAAAAGCTGAGACAGCCTCCCGGCGTAACCGAGCAGCGGATTTTTCCGTTTGTGACCGACGCGCCGTTTTCCGAGAGCTCAAACACCCATTCGGAGCCTTCTTTCGCGGGAAGAAGGCCTTTTTCCTTTTCGGAAAACCCCGGATTAAGCGTCGAGCGCACGCGGATGGAGTCCTTGCCCCAGGGGCGAATCTCGATAAGCTCATGTCCGTCCCGGATCTTCAGACAATCCTCGCATTTAATATATTTCATTCTTCACCTCGGTCTGTCAAAGCGCCGCGGGCGTTTTTTTGCTTTCCCGGCATTTTTCACTGCCGCGCCGGAAAGCTTTTTTCAAAAACGCGGTTTTGTCAGAACGCCCCTGCACGGTCAATGCAGGGGCGCCGCATATTACAGCTTTGTGTTTTTTTTACCACTCGAAGGAGGGCTCGAGACCGACGCTTCTCAGCGTTGCAAAGAGCGCCTCCGCCGCGATATTGAATGTCTTCGCGCCGGAATCCGCCATGGCAAAAATCGTCTGTTTCTTGCCGCCTTCAAACTCAAGACCGTCAAAGCCGTCAAACTTGCTCAGATGGGGCTCGAGGGAGAGGAAGCCTTCAAAGCCCATTTTGTCAAGCTCCGTAAAGATCCTTGCCAGATTTCCGTCGCCGTAACCGCAGGGCTGAACCTGACCGTCGCTCATGCGGCAGTCTTTGATGTGCATATACTTAATATGTTTTCTGAGAATGCAGAAAGCGTCGGGCCAGGGCTTGACGCCGGACTGTATAAAGTTGGACGGGTCGAAAATAAGTCCGATCCCAAGGTTTTCGGCAAGGTCAAGGCAGGGATACGGCATCTGTCCGAAAATTCCGCCCTCGTTCTCGTGGAGAAGCTTTACGCCGGCCTTGTCCGCCTCGCGGACATATCTCTCCCACTGAAACAGAACCTTGTCGCGGAAAGCGGAAATCGGCTCTCCGCTTGCGGGGGGATAGAAGCTGAACATTCTGATATACGGCGCGTTGAAAATCTGCGCCATCAGAAGGTTGTTCATGAAAAATGCAAAGTGCGCGTCAAGATCGCTGTCGATCTTGGTCTTTCCGACGCCGGAACCGATCGCGCTGACCTTATATCCCCGGTCGGAAAGCTTTTTTGCCAGGGCTTCGCCCTCTTCCTTTGTCAGATCGCCGATATTCTTGTCTCCGCAGCCGCGAAGCTCGATGTATCTTATACCGATCGGATCGAGAACGTCCATCTGCTGGTCCACGTATTTTGCGGCTTCATCCGCAAAACCCGATATTACAAACTTGCTCACAGTAAAGCACCTCCATATATTCTTACCGATATAATAGCACAACAGCCTTTGCAATGTCAAGTAACAAACGCCGCTCCCGGCACATAGCATGATACGGACGGGTCCACCGCCACACAAACAAAAAGGGAGTAAATAAATTTGGAAGACAGACAGACCGCGCAGGTGTCCTCCGGCGGCATGGCGCTCGCCATGAGCTATGTGCCGATCCAGCCATGGGAAACGCCCTATGACACAGACACCGCGCTCAAACGCGGGACGATCTTCCCCGCCCTCGACAAACCTTTTTTGGGAACGGAGGAAGCAAAGTGACTGAGAAAGGAAAGCTTTTGACCGAAATACAGAGCCAGCGTTTTGCAATGGACGACGCGGCCCTTTTTCTCGATACACATCCCGAGTGCCCTAACGCGCTCAAGTACCATGAAGAACGCCGGGCCGATTTCCAAAAAGCGGTAAAAACCTATCAGGAAAAGTACGGACCGCTTACGGCGCAGAACACCGACGACACTGAATACTGGAGCTGGGTGACCGGCCCCTGGCCCTGGGAGGTTTAGCCAATGTGGACTTACGATAAAATGCTCGCATACCCCGTCAAAATCAAAAACACAAACCCCGCCCTGGCGCGGATAGTCATAACCCAGCTGGGCGGCCCTGACGGGGAACTCGGCGCGGCAAACAGATACCTCTCCCAGAGATTCTCCATGCCTTACGACAAGGTCAAGGCCGTACTGACCGATATTGGCACGGAGGAACTGGGGCACTCCGAAATGGTTTCCGCCATCGTCCATCAGCTCACGCGCGACCTCTCGGTGGACGAGATAAAGCGCGGCGGATTTGAAGCCTACTTCACCGACCACGGAATCGGCGTCTATCCCGTAAACGCGGCGGGCGTCCCCTTCGACGCGCTTGCGTTCGCATCGAAAGGCGATCCCATAACCGATCTGAGCGAAGACATGGCGGCAGAGCAAAAGGCCCGCACCACCTACGACAACATCCTCTGGCTCTGCGACGACCCCGACGTCCGCGACGCGATCCGATTCCTGCGCCAAAGAGAGATCACTCATTTCCAGCGTTTCGGCGAAGCGCTCCGCATCGTCACCGAACAGCTTAATTCCAAGAATTTTTACGCCTTCAACCCCGCCTTCAACGGGAGAAAGGGCTGAAAAACACCATTTTCTTCAAAACAGGCGCACCGGCAAAAACCGGTGTGCCTGTTTTTTGAAAAAAATAGAAAAGCAGTCCGCGCTCTCACTTTGCAATTATGAGAACTCCTCCGCAGCTGCTTATCGGCACGGCAAAGCGTCCGTCGGGAAGCCTTTTTACATCCGCTTCTCCGCTTCCCCCCACCGCGCGCACGGTTCTTCCGTTTGCCGAAAACACGACGCTGTATTCCTTTGGGTTCCTGCCGAAAGCGTCGTCGGCCGCGCAGACCATGAGCGCGTATTCACCGTTTCTCTCCCTGGAAACCATCTGTCCAACGACGATCGGAGCTCCGGCGTCCGATTTTACGCCTAAAAACACTCCCGTGTCCAAAGCCCCGACAGTTTCCTGTCCGACGCCCTCCATGTCGGGATGACCCTCAAACCCGACAAAGTGCGTGGAAACGCGTTCGAAGCGCATATATTCATCGGCAATGCGCCTTATCTCGCCGTTGACTTTTCTGAGCTTTCCGTACTGCTCCGTTTTCTCCCCGTTCTCATCAAGCACCTGATTGTGCCACCATCCGGCAGTATAGCAGGCCCAGATAATGTTCTTCGCGCCAAAGGCCATGGCCGAATACGCCTGAAAGCGAAGCTGATCCTCGCTCATCCACTCTTCCGGCCGGCTGGAGTTCACCTGCAGAACGATCCACATATCCCGCCCCGTGGCCCGGCAGGCATTCGACACGACACGCAGATTTTCGTATGCCTTCGCCACATTGATGCTGTACATATAGAAATCGTAGCATATATAGTCCGTCGGAACATACCTGCAATACTGCGCGATGTGCTCGCCGTAAGTCGGCGTTCCGAGCTGGTTCACCGTCTGAGCCGATGAATTCTGTGAAACCGAAGCGTAGTTGGGATAAAGGTTCAGATAGGCAAACTGGTTTTCAAAATTCCGGTCTGCATCGGCGATAATCCGTCCGTAATAGGGGAAGTCAAGGGCCGACGGCTCGTCTCCCATGTCGATCCCCCAGATTGCAGGATGGTCGGCAAAAGTCCTTGCAGCCGATTCGTACTTTTCCGGCGGGTTGGTCTCTTCCAGTTTTCCGGCGTTTTCACCGTCCCCGCCCCACCAGCCCGGCACGATGCCGGAAACTATCGCTCCGACGCCGTATTTTTCAAAAAGGTCGAGCGCGGAACGGTCATCCCCCATGCAGACGACAAAGTCAATGCCGCATTCGGCAAGGTCGCGGATGTGCGCCTCGCTTCTCGCATATGGCTGGAGAATATAGGTTCCGATGTTGAAACGCTTTCTGTTCATTCGCTTGTTCATACTGCATCCCCTTTCTTTGCCGGATCGCCGGTATTCCGGCAGCTCCTTGCCGCAAGTATAGCACATAAAAATTTTCTCCGCAATACTTTATCGGCAAAAAGACCGGGCAGTTTTTTTCGCCGGGGCGATATATTGATTTTTATATTGAAAAATAGTATAATGAGCCTGATACAGTTTGGGGCGGCACAGCTCTGCACCGCCCCCTCCAGCACTTTCCGGAGGAAGCAATAGAGTATGTACAGGCGCTTTATAAAAAGATTTCTCGACATTGTCCTTTCTGTTTCAGGGCTCGCCATTCTCTCCATACCCATGCTCGTTTTTATGCTTATCGTAAAGCTTGACTCACCCGGACCGGTATTTTTCCTTCAAAAGCGCGTCGGGCTGCACAAGACCACCTTCATGATGCCGAAATTCCGCACAATGTACACCGAAACTCCCTCGGATATGCCAACGCATCTCCTTTCCGACCCGCAAAAATGGATAACCCGCTCAGGCCGGTGGTTCCGCAGGCTTTCCATAGACGAGCTCCCGCAGATTTTCAGCATCCTCACCGGAAAGATGAGCATAATCGGCCCCCGCCCGGCCCTTTGGAACCAGGACGACCTCATCGCCGAGCGCGACAAATACGGCGCGAACGACGTTCGGCCCGGCCTTACCGGCTGGGCGCAGATAAACGGCAGGGACGAGCTTGAGATCGCCCAAAAAGCCCGGCTTGACGGGGAATACGCCGCAAATCTCAGCTTCGCCTTTGACTGCAGGTGCTTTTTCGGCACCGTCGCCGCGGTGCTCCGCAGCGACGGAGTCGTCGAAGGCGGCACAGGCGCCCTCGAAAAGGAAAAGGAACCGGTGCGGAAATGAAAATACTTGTCATCACCAATCACAGCTATATGCTCTACCGGTTCCGCCGCGAAGTCATCCGGCAGCTTCTCGACGCCGGCTGCGAAGTTGTTCTTAGCACGCCCTTTGTCGGCCACGAAGACGACTTTTCGCGCATGGGCGTTCGCTGCATCGAAACCGAAGTCGACCGCCGCGGCCTTAACCCCGCCGAGGATCTGCGCCTTTTCCGCACTTACCGAAAGCTGATCCGCGCCGAAAGGCCGGAGCTTGTTGTTACCTATTCAATCAAGCCCAATATCTACGGCGGACTTGCCTGCCGAATGGAGGGCGTCCCCTATTGCGCCAATGTCCAGGGGCTCGGCACCGCGTTTCAGAAAAAGACCCTTGCCGCTTTTGTAACCCTGCTCTACCGCGCGGCGTTCCGCCGGGTTTCGGCCGTTTTCTTTGAAAACGAATCCAACGCCGCCCTCTTCCGGGAAAAAGCCGTCTGCCCCCGGGAAAAACAGTGCGTCCTCCCCGGAGCGGGAATAAACCTTGACGAGTATCCCGCCGCGCCGTATCCGGACAACGAAAAATTTCATTTTCTTTATCTGGGACGGATCATGCGGGAAAAAGGCGTCGGCGAGCTTTTTTCCGCCGCGGAGAGAATGCACGAAAGGCACGGAAACGCTTTCGTTCTGGATCTTGCCGGTTTTTTTGAAGACGAATACCGGGAGCCCGTTGAAAGCCTCTGCCGCTCCGGTGCGGCGGTATTCCACGGTTTTCAGGAGGACCCGCGTCCGCTCTATATCTCCGCCGACTGCGTTGTGCTTCCGAGCTATCACGAAGGCATGAGCAATGTCCTGCTCGAAGCCGCGGCGCTCGGCCGCCCCGTCATCACAAGCGACATTCCCGGCTGCCGCGAATCTGTCTCCGACGGAGAGACCGGTTTTCTCTGTCCCCCAAAGGACGCGGACGCGCTTTTTGAAGCGATGGAGCGAATGTTCTCCGCATCTTCCGCCTCACGCGCCGAAATGGGCCGTGCCGCCCACGAAAAGATGGTCCGCGAGTTCGACCGGAAAAACGTCGTCAAACGGGTCACGGACACCCTTCTGAGGTCAGCGAAATGAAACAGCTTCTGATTCTTCTCGCCGTTTCCGTTGCGTTGGCGTTCATTGCCGACCGCGTGCCCGCTTCGAATCCATTGGTCAAAAAGCGCGTCAATCTGCCCCTTGTACTGCTCGTAATCATTCTCAGCTTTTTCTGCGGACTGCGCACGTCCTACAACGACACAGGCACCTATATCCGCGGTTTTCAAAACGCACCGACGCTTGCCGAGCTGTGGAGCGATCCTCCCAGGCTTCTCGGGAACCCGCTTTTCTATTTTTTCCAGAGCTTCTTCCGCCACCACATCAGTCCGAATTACCATCTTTTTTTCGTTCTTATCGCTTTTTTCACAATTACAAGCTTTTTGCGCTTTATACGCCGCTATACTGAGGATTTTACGTTCAGCATCCTGCTGTTTTTTTCTCTGGGACTTTATGTTTTCAATCTCGCCGCCACGAAACAATGCATCGCAATGGCCGTCCTTTTGTTTGCCATTCCCCCGCTTTTGAAGGGAAAATACTGGAAATTCTATCTTATTGTACTCATCGCAACCCTGTTTCACACATACGCCGTCATGTTTGCGGTGCTCCCGCTGTTCACAAAACACCCCTGGACGGCCATAACATATATTTCGGTTTTCGCCGTGGTATTTGTTCTTCTCACTTTTGAGGAAAGCATAACAACCTTTCTCGAACAGGCGGAAAATCTCGGCAAAAACATCTCCGAAGAAGAGGTTTTTGACCAAAACAGCATAAATCCCTTTCGGCTGGCGGTGTTTTCCGTACCGGTTCTGCTGTCGTTTATTTTCAAAAAGCGGCTGAATCCCCAAATGGAAAAGCGCCACTGCCTGATGATGAACATGAGCATACTGAGCTTTCTCGTCATGAGCCTCGGAATCGTCAGCGCGGCGAACCTGTTCGGACGCTGCGCCCACTATTTTGAAATCGGCACGGTTGTGATACTTCCGTGGATCCTCCGTGAGCTTTTCGAGAGAAAAACAGCAAATTTCATGATTTGCGTCGCGTCTGTCTGCTACATCGGCTTTTTCATGTACGATGTGCGGAATTTTTCCGACGGGTATTCATCCATAAGTCTGTTTGAATTTTTCAGCACCCTGTTTTGACGGTTGGAAGAGGGGCAAAAAATGATACGTATACTTCACGTTGTCACCTACATGGGCCGCGGCGGGCTTGAAACCATGCTGATGAACTATTACCGGCACATCGACCGGACCGAATTTCAGTTTGATTTTTTGACCCACCGCGACTTCCGCGCCGATTACGACGATGAGATCGAGTCCCTCGGCGGAAAGATCTTTCACCTTCCCCGGCTTGTTCCGTGGAGCAAAAATTACATAAACGCGCTCGACCGCTTTTTCTCCGAACACCCGGAGTACGAAATTGTCCACGTACACCAGGACTGCCTCAGCTCCGTTATACTGAAATCCGCAGAAAAGCATGGCGTACCCGTCCGCATCGCCCACAGCCACAACAGTAGCCAGGACAAAAACCTCAAATACCCGGTCAAGCTTTTTTACCGCAGCCGGATCCCCCGGTATGCCACCGATCTGTTTGCCTGCGGAAAACAGGCAGGAGACTGGATGTTCCGCGGCGCGGCTTACACCGTTGTAAACAACGCAATCGACGCGAAAAGCTATTGCTTCTCGCCCGAAAAGGCCGCCGCTGTCAGAGCCGAACTCGGCCTTTCCGCCACGGCGCTTGTCGTCGGCCATGTGGGAAGATTTTCCCCCGCAAAAAACCACGCGTTTCTTCTCGACGTCTTCCGCCGCATAAACCAAAAGCACAGCGATTCCGTTCTTCTGCTCGTCGGCGACGGCGAGCTGCGCGCAGAAACGGAGGAAAGGGCGGGACAGCTCCGCATTGATAATAATGTCGTTTTCACCGGCGTCCGCAGCGACGTTTCCGACCTTATGGCGGCGATGAACGTCTTCGTCTTTCCGTCGCTTTATGAAGGTTTTCCCGTCACGCTTTTAGAGGCGCAGGCCGCGGGGCTTCCCTGTATCGTTTCCGACCGGATATCCGACGAATGCTCCGTAACACCGCTTGTAAAGCCGGAATCGCTTTCCTCCTCCCCGGACAAGTGGGCGGACGACGTTCTGAAAGCCGCAAAAATCGAACGACGCAGCCGCAGCGAAGAAATATCCGCCGCAGGATTTGACATTTCCGAAAACGCCCTGCGGCTTCAGAAATTCTATTTTTCAAAATTGAAAGAACGTGTCTGACTTGGCAACGCTTACAGTTTTCACTCCGGCATACAACCGGGCGCACACGCTTCCCCGAACATACGAATCGCTGAAAAAACAGAGCTGCACGGACTTTGTCTGGCTCATTGTCGACGACGGTTCCACGGACAGCACTCCCGCCCTTATAAAGAGCTGGCAGGAAGAACACAGCGCCTTCGAGATCCGCTGCATCCGCAAGGAAAACGGCGGAATGCACACCGCGCACAACACCGCATATGAAAACATCGACACCGAGCTCAATGTCTGCGTCGATTCCGACGACGCGCTTGCGCCGGACGCCGTACAGAAAATACTCGACAAATGGGCCGCTGTAAAGCATCTCGGATACGCCGGAATTATCGGTCTTGACGCCGACATGGACGGAAATCTGATCGGCTCAGGATTTCCGCCGGAGCTTGAGCACACCACACTCTCCGGCTATTACGCACGGGGAGGCAGCGGAGATAAAAAGCTTGTCTACCGAACTGACGTGATAAAAAAATACCCGCCATATCCGGTCTTTCCCGGAGAAAAGTACGTCGCTCTGGCCTATAAATACCGCCTTATCGACCAGGATTACAGTCTTGCCGTTCTTCCGGAAGTTTTGTGCATTGTGGACTACCAGCCCGACGGGTCAAGCGGGACAATGTGGAAGCAGTATCTTCTGAATCCCCGCGGTTTTGCATTCTGGCGCATGATCTGTATGAAGTATCCGGAATCAAAAAAGCGTCTTGTGATTGATTGTATACACTACTGTTCAAGCAGTATTCTGGCGGGAGAACGGCATTTTGTGCGGGAAGCTCCCCATAAATTTCTAACGTTCTTATGTATTCCGGCAGGACAAGCATTAACATGGTATATCAGAAAAAGGTGCGAGAATTAAAAAATGAAAATAACCTGGATTGTAAATAACATAAACCAAAGCGGAGGCGTTGAACAGGTTGTATGTGGCCTTTCCAGTTACTTTTCTAAAGAGCGTGGGTTTGCGCTGAAAATTATCTCCATCAATTCAGTGGAAACCCATACCTTCTTCCCTGTGGATGAATCTGTGAGTATACAGCATTTGGGCAGTGACTGGAGAACGGAAACCTTTCCTAAGTTGTTAAAACTCATTGGGAATACAATGAAATCACTGGATTCCGATATACTTCTCACATGCCATTCAACAATTAGTTATGCTGTATTATTAAATAGAGGAAAGTTTAATGGAAAAATCGTTGTCACACAGCATATCACAAACAATTTCTTCACAAAAAAAAGATTACTCTGCAATTCTGTCCTGTTTCGTCTGGCGGATCGATTTGTTGTTCTGACAGAAAGCGATCGTCAATCCTACACAAAATTTAACTGTCCGTCTGAAGTTATTCAAAACGCGAACTTTAAGCCGTGTCATGAACGTGCGGCCTTGAACAGCAAAATTATTCTGGCCGTTGGAAGAATGGAAGATGCAAAAGGATTTGATATGTTGATCCGAGCTTTTTCAGAAATAGCTGACAAACACCCAGAATGGAAATTGTGCATTTGCGGTTCCGGATCTCAGGAGGCATCGATCAGAAGACAAATTGAGGACCTTCACATCACGGACAGAGTACTCCTTCCAGGCATGGTAAAGAATATAAACGACTATATGCACAATGCTTCTGTATTTGCTCTGTCTTCCCGTTTTGAAGGTTTCCCATTAGTTTTAATTGAATCCATGTCACACGGGCTTCCTGTTGTCAGTTTTGATCTCCCCTCTGTGCATGAGATTTGCTCAGAAAAGGCAATTATGATTGTAGATCAAGGGGATGTTCATGGGTTTTCCAAAAAGCTGGATGCGGTGGTTTCTTCTGCAAGTCTCCGTCAACACATGGGAGACACGGCATATGAGTTATCCAAGAGATACTCTGTTGCAAGTATTGCCGAGCGGTGGGTTTCGCTATTTCAGGAATTGTTGATGTCGACAATATGACAAACATTTTTGGGAGGAACTATGGACAACGCAGATCTCATTTGGATACTCGTTCCAGTATATAATGTCGAAAAGGTACTGGATAAGTGTATTCACTCCATACAACGGCAAACATATACAAACTGGAGAGCAGTTCTGGTTGACGACGGTTCTGCCGATCAAAGCGGTCATATTTGCGATGCATATGCAGAGAAGGATTCCCGCATTACAGTGGTACATATTCCCAACGGTGGATTGCCGATGGCACGGATTACCGGGATTAAGCAAATCGATGACACGGGCTATTGCTTTTTCTGCGACAGCGACGATGAGATGCCTTCGAACGCACTGCAATTGCTGTACGAGGAAGCAAAGCGTTCGGATGCAGATATTGTGTGCGGGGACTCTCAAAGAGTTGTGAGGAAATTTACCGTTTCAAAAGGCAGTAATTTAGCCTGCTTTGCTGATCCGAGAGTATATGAAAAAGACGAGATTCTGAGCAAACTCTATCTATCCTGTTTTGGAGGCGGCGGATTTCCGGTAAGTATGTGTGGAAAGCTGTACCGAACTGGCTTGATCCGTTCCGTTATGCTCAGCATGGACTGCTATCCGAAGTATTTTGCAGAAGATTTAAACGTAATGCTGAGACTTCTGCCGGAAACCTGTCGTGTGTCCGTGATCAAAGATCCGGTTTATATCTACCGTGTAGGAGGGGGCACCTCCAAATTTATGCCTACCTTTCTGGAAGACAACATTTTGATGTATAATATCAAAATGCGTATGGCGGATAAATGCACCTCCAAACAAAACGTAAGACGCTTAGTAGGCATTGAAATGAAAAACATCGTGGTTTCTTATCTGATTATGTGTGAAAAATTCCACTGCTATCCTGCCGGCAGTCTTGACAGCGAGGTAAGAGCCGTTCTGGCACGGAACGAGATCGCAGAAGCCCTGACAATGCTCAGCGGAGACAATTCCGGCCTTCCCGGAATTAACCAGCCATTGCTTGATCGTAACGTCAGCCAAATATGCTGTTTGATCAGGAATAAGGCCAGAAAAGATTACTGCAAAGATTTGGTTAAAAAGATATTAGTTGGCTGATTGATTCAGATACGGAGAACATTATGATTCCCAAAACAATCCACTATTGCTGGTTCGGCCGCGGAGAAAAGCCAAAGCTTGCAAAAAAATGCATCGAAAGCTGGCACAAATATTGCCCGGACTATGAAATAATCGAATGGAACGAAGACAATTTTGATGTTTCCCTTAACGACTATACCAGAATGTGCAGCAGCGAAAAAAAGTACGCTTTTTTAAGCGACTATGCACGGCTGTGGGTCGTTGAAAAATACGGCGGCTTCTATTTTGACACCGACGTGGAATTGCTGAAATCCCCCGATGCGCTGCGCTCTTACGAGGCGTTTTTCTGTTTTGAAACTTCTGAATATGTGGCAACAGGTCTCGGTTTTGGTTCCGTTGCCCACGGCAAAGCAATCTCCGCAATGCTTGATGAGTATGCTGATCTTCTCGACGGAAAGCACGGAACAGTCGGGTGTCCCAAACTCAACACTTCCGCACTTGTAAAGCTCGGTCTCAGGCCCGACGGCAGTATGCAAAACATTGCAGGAGCGCAGATTCTTCCCGCTGATTATCTGAATCCCTATGAAAGCTCCACCGGAAGGCTCCGCAAAACCGAAAACACCATATCAATACACTGGTATTCCGCCGCTTGGATGAGCAGGTGGACGAGACTCCGCTGTGCGGTTATGCGTCCTCTTCACCGCGTTTTCGGAGCCGACGCATTCAAGAGGTTTCAAAAATGAAAAAAAGGATTCTTATCGTTTCTCATTCGCTGGAACTCGGCGGCGCGGAACGCAGCCTTATCGGTCTTCTGGACGCACTTGATCCCGCACAATTTTCGGTCGATCTTTTTCTGCTCCGTCATGAAGGCGAGCTTATGAAAGAGATTTCGCCCCATGTTAACCTTCTTCCCGCCGTTCCTTCATACACGGTTTTGGCGCGTCCTATGAAAACGACTTTGTTGGAAGGACATTTTCTTCTGACCGCGGCAAGACTTTTCGGCAAAATTTCCGCATATTTTTACGACAAACGCCACGGTTATTCCGACAGCATCGTCTCACTCGAATACAGTCACAAGTTCACCTGTCCTTTTATGCCCAGAATTCAGCCGAATACCGTATACGATCTTGCCGTCAGTTTTCTGACGCCGCACTATTTTGCAGCCAACAAAGTCAATGCAAATAAAAAAATCGCCTGGATACACACGGACTATTCAAAAGTTCATGTAAACGTCGATTCCGAACTGAAGATGTGGGATGCATACGACCATATTGCCTCAATTTCCACCGCCGTCACAGAGAATTTTCTTTCTGTGTTTCCCTCTCTGAAAGATAAACTCATCCGGATTGAAAACATCCTTCCCGGAAAGCTTATCGCCAAACAGGCAAATGCATTTATTCCCCCGGAGATGCCGGACAGCGATCATATCCGGCTTCTCTCCATAGGCCGTTTCTGTACGGCAAAAAACTTTGACAATATTCCGGACATTTGCTCCCGGCTTGTCGGAGCGGGACTTAATGTAAAATGGTACATCATCGGGTACGGCGGAGACGAGCAGCTCATCCGCAGAAATATAGGTCTTTTCGGAATGGAAGACCGTGTTGTCATGCTTGGCAAAAAAGCAAACCCATACCCATACATCAAAGCCTGCGACCTCTATATTCAGCCCAGCAGGTACGAGGGAAAATGCGTTACCGTTCGCGAAGCGCAAATGCTCGGAAAACCCGTCGTCATAACCCGCTACGCCACATCGTCAAGTCAGCTCGAGGACGGCGTGGACGGCATAATCGTACCGATGGACAACGAAGGCTGCGCAGACGGTATCGCAAAACTGCTCCGGGAACCGGCAGAAATGAAAAATCTGTCAGAAAACTGCAAGGCACGGGATTATTCAAATCAGCAAGAAGTTGAGAAGTTGTATAAACTCATGGAGGGCTGATATGCCTCAAATCAGTGTGATCGTTCCTGTCTATAATTCGGAAAAATATCTTCCCGAATGTGTAGACAGCCTTCTTGCACAGACGCTGCGCGATATTGAAGTGATCCTTGTGAATGACGGCTCCACAGACAAAAGTCCGGAAATCTGTGACAGGTACGCGGCTCAGGATAAGCGTGTTATCTGCATCCATCAGGAAAACGCCGGCGCTGCGGCAGCCAGAAACCGCGGGTTGAAAGCAGCAGCCGGAAAATACATTGCCTTCGTGGACAGCGACGACTGGATCGACCGGGATATGTACAAAACAATGGTCGGTGCCGCGGAAGAGCGGAACTGTGATCTTGTGATCTGCGATTGCCTGAAAGAATCCGGGGCAGGCAGCAAGATTTATACCCACGAATTGCCGGGCGGTTATTATGACCGGGAGGCAATGGTGTCCCGGTATTTTCCGCAGCTTCTGATGCCGGATTCAATGGAATATCCTGTGACGATCTCCAAT
>JAEDMJ010000003.1 GCA_016303065.1 Clostridiales bacterium | reverse complement strand
TTTGAGGGGCGGAAGGAAGGAAAAAAGGCTTGCCAAAACAGTGGTTTTGGTGTATACTGTTACGGATATAGAATAAAGACTTTTGAAAGGCAGGATATAAAAAAATGGACGAACTCAAAGTGACGGTCGAAACCTCGGCAAGACATGTTCATCTGACGGAAAGCGATATGGCAATTCTCTTCGGAGAGGGAGCGAAGCTCACCGAGAAGCGCGCTCTCTCCCAGCCGGGACAGTTCCTTGCCAACGAGAGAGTTTCAATCGTCGGCGGAAAAAAGAGAATGGACAATGTCGGCATCATCGGGCCGGAGAGAAAAGCGACTCAGGTCGAGATCTCCCTTACCGACGCCCGCAGCCTCGGCGTTGACGCGCCCGTCCGCGAGAGCGGAGACGTTGCCGGAAGCGGCGCGATCCGCATCGAAGGTCCCTGCGGCGCCGTTGAAATCGCCCAGGGCGTTATCTCCGCAAAGAGACATATACACCTTGTTCCCGAGACCGCTGAGAAGTACGGCCTCTCCGACAAGCAGATCGTCAAGGTTCGCGTCGAAGGCGACCGCGCCCTCACTTTTGACGAGGTCGTTGTTCGTGTCAGCCCGACTTTTGCGGACACCATGCACATTGACGTCGACGAAGCCAACGCCTGCTGCGGCGCCACCGTCGGCACGGTCATAAAGTAAAAAAGACTATGGATAAATATCTCATCATAAACTGCGATGACTTCGGAATGTGCCACGCGGCAAATACTGCGGTGTTCGATCTGCTGGAAAACGGCGGGGTCACATCCGCAACGGTGATGACTCCCTGCGGCTGGGCGCCGGAAGCCCTTATGTACGCCGCGAAGCATCCGGAGTTCGCCATAGGTATACACCTTACTTTCACAAGCGAATGGGGAAAATATAAATGGCGCCCGGTCTCCGAGGGAGCGAATTCCTCTCTTCGGGACGAAAGCGGCTTTATGCATTTGCACTGCGATACCTTTGAGCGCGACGCGGTTGTTTCCGAGGTCGAAGCGGAGATCCGCGCCCAGCTCGCCCTTGCCAGATTCTACGGGCTCGAGCCGTCCCATCTTGACAACCACATGGGCTCCCTTTACGGTCTGGAAAGCGGACGGGATTTTCTCGACACGGTCTACAAGATCTGCGCCGAGAACGATCTGCCATTCAGAATGATGAGATTTGCGCCGGAAAAACAGGGTATCCCGCAGGAGACGGTGACGAGGCTTGCCGCCGCTGCGGATTCGTTCGGCGTTCCGATTCTCGACCATCTTTGGGAGCACAGCTGGCAGGGCCCCCAGTCGGACAGCTACGAGAACTTCCGGGACTATATGCTGACCCGGTTTGAGAACTGTCCCGACGGGATCGTGGAAACATATATCCACCCGTCCGCCGAGTGCGACGAGCTTAAAAACACTTCAAGCGTCTGGTTCAGACGCGTCTGGGAGTACCGCCTCTTTGCCGACCCTGCGACAAGAGCGCACATTGAAGCTCAGGGGATCAAGCTGATCAACTACCGTGACCTTGCCCGGATGTACAAGGGCAAAAAGGTGTGAGTTTTTTGAAAAAACCTGTTCTCAAATTCCGTGAAGACGGCACGTTCCGCATCCTTCAGCTGACGGATATGCATCTTTTTGACGTTGAAGGCCGGGACAGAGCCGCCGTGGATTCCGCGTGCGGGCTGATCGAAAGGGAAAAGCCGGATCTGATCGCGTTTACGGGGGATATCTCCTGCGACGGAGAGCGAAGCGTGTGTACCGGAAGGCTTGATGCGCTTCTTGAAAAAATCGACGCTTTCGGAGTTCCGTATACGTACACCCTCGGAAACCATGAAAGCGACGTCGCTCCCGACGGAAAGTCCGGGCGGCAGTTCGCGATCGCCGAAACGCTTGAAAAGCATGAACTGAGCCTTTTCGAACGGGGGGACGAAGCTCTCGGCGTTGGGAACTACATGGTTCCCGTCATGAGCCGGGACAAAAGCCGGATGGCCTGGGCTCTCTACCATCTGGACTGCCACTCGGGCATAAAATATGAATTTACCCCGGGACAGCTCACCCGGCGGGATTCATATATTCTTCCCGGTCAGACAGAGTGGCTTGAAAAGACGCACAGGAAGCTTCAGTCCGAGCTTGGGTCCGTTCCGGCGATCCTTTTTGACCATGTGCCCCTTGCGGAGTTCGACGACCTTTGGATGTTCGACGGAATATGGGGCGATCACGGAGAGATGGTCTGCCGCGCGCCGGTCGGAGAGGGGCTTTTCGGAATACTGCTCCGTCTCGGAGACTTCCGCGGAGTGTTTGCCGGCCATGACCACACGAACAGCTTCCAGGGGCAGCTCATGGGCATAACCCTTGCCTACGGCCGCTGTTCGGGAAACTGCCGGTGGGCGCTCTGGCCGAGGCCGCACGCGCTGCAGAGCGAGGCAAGACGGCATCCGCCGGAGGGCGAATCGCCGTACAGGGACTATTTCGTCCGCGGAGGAAGAGTCATCGTTCTGAACGAAGATACCGGAAGGCTTGAAAAGACCTATGTTTCGCTTTACGACGGAACGTCCGGCATCGGCGAGTACACTCCCCCGGCATTTGACCGTTTCAACTATTTTATTCCTTCGGACGGCGGCCGCGCCTGATTTTTTCGGAGGAGACCGTATTTTTACAGCAAAGGGAGGTTTTGCCTGTGCCTTATATCGATCCAAACAAAATAAACAGAATTGTGGTGAAGGTCGGATCGTCGACCCTCACGCACGAAACGGGCAAGCTCAACCTCCGCCGTATAAACAAATTGGCCGAGGCGCTTTCGGACCTGAAAAACTCCGGGCATGAGGTCGTCCTTGTGACGTCGGGAGCGGTCGCTGCGGGAGCGGCAAAGCTCTGTCTCAGGGAGAGACCGCGGGAAACCGTCGAAAAGCAGGCTGCCGCGGCCGTGGGTCAGTGCACGCTGATGCACCTTTACGACAAAGCGCTGAGCGAATACGGCGCAGTTACGGCTCAGGTGCTTCTGACCAGGGATATTGTCGACAACGCGACGAGCCGGCAGAATGCGGCGAACACTTTCCGCTGTCTTTTGGATCACGGAGTCATTCCCGTCGTCAATGAAAACGACAGCGTATCCACCTATGAGCTTGAAAACCTTGTGAGCTTTGGGGACAACGACCGTTTGGGCGCGAATGTCGCCGTGCTTTGCGAGGCGGATCTTTTGATCATACTTTCGGACATAAACGGATTTTACGATTCCGATCCCCGTGAAAACGACGAAGCAAAGCTTATTCCCGTCGTCACCGAAATCGACGACGGGCTCAGGGGGCTTGCCGGAGGAGCGGGGGCTCTCGGGACCGGAGGCATGGCGGCAAAGCTTGCCGCGGCGGAGCTTGCCATGGCGGCGGGGGTCAATGTCGTTCTTGCCGACGGGAGCGACCCGAATATCCTTATCGACATCTGCTCCGGCAGAGCGCGCGGAACGCTTTTCAGAGCAAAGGAGGGTGTGCGGAAACAGTGAGCACGGAAATTTTTTCTGCGGCGAAACTTGCCGCACCGAGACTTGCCGCCGCCGGAAGAGCCGAGAAGGATGCGGCGCTTTTGAAAATCGCGGATCTGATCGAAAGCCGGAAAAACGAAATCATTGAAGCCAATGACGCGGACGTTTGCGCGGCGCGGGAAAAAGGCATGAGAGAGGTCATGCTCGACCGTCTTGTGCTTACCGCTGAGAGGATCGGGGCGATTGCCTGCGGAGTGCGCGAGGTCGCGGCGCTGCCGGATCCGGTGGGCGTTGTCGACCGAGGGTATGTAAGACCCGACGGACTGCGTATTGAGCGGAGAAGAGTTCCCCTCGGCGTCGTCGGAATAATCTTTGAAGCGCGCCCGAACGTCACCGTGGATGCGGCGGCGCTGTGCTTAAAATCGGGGAACGCCTGCGTTCTGCGCGGGGGAAGGGAAGCCCTGAATTCCAATGGGGCGCTTGCGGGTATCATGCGGGACGCCGTCGAAAGCGCCGGACTTCCCGCCGACTGCATCAATTTTCTCGCGGACACGACGCGGGAGGGCGCCAATGCGATGATGCACGCCCGCGGTTTTATCGACGTCCTTATCCCGCGGGGCGGAGCGGGACTCATCCGCGCCGTCGCGGAGAATTCCACCGTCCCCGTCATCGAGACGGGCGTCGGAAACTGCCACATATACGTTGAAAAGACTGCCGACGCCAAAATGGCGGAGTCGATAGTCGTAAATGCCAAAACGTCGAGAATGTCGGTCTGCAACGCGGCGGAAAGCCTTCTGATCGACAGGGAAGCCCTTGGAATGCTTCCGGGGATTGCGGACGCTCTGAGAGAAAAGGGCGTTGAGCTCAGGTGCTGTCCCGAATGCCTTGCCGTTTTGGACGGACGGGCATCAAAGGCGACGGAGGAAGATTTTGCGGCGGAGTTTCTTGGGCCGGTCATCTCCGTGAAGGCTGTCGGCGGCGTGGACGAGGCGATCGCGCACATATCGCGTTTCGGAACGGGCCACAGCGAGGCAATCGTCACATCGGACTATTTTGCGGCGGAGAAATTTTTGAACGGCGTCGATGCGGCGGCGGTCTATGTCAACGCGTCCACAAGGTTTACCGACGGAAACGAATTCGGGCTCGGAGCAGAGATCGGAATATCGACGCAGAAGCTTCATGCCCGCGGACCCATGGGTCTTGAGGCGCTTACGAGCATGAAGTATACGGTCCGCGGAAACGGACACATAAGAAAATAAAAAAGGGCGGGTAACGGCGGCTTATGAGAATCGGCTTTGACAATGACCTATATATAAAGCTTCAGACGGAACAGATCAGAAAGCGTATAAGCCAGTTCAACAACAAACTTTACCTTGAGTTCGGCGGAAAGCTCTTCGACGACTATCATGCGGCGAGAGTTCTTCCGGGATTTGACCTGAACGGAAAGGTGAAGCTCCTTCTGCATATGAAGAACGACGCCGAGCTCATCATGTGCGTCAGCGCGGAGGCCATCGAAAAGAACAAGATCCGCGCCGATATGGGCATTACCTACGACGAGGACGCGATACGTCTTGTCGGACTGCTGTCGGACCTTGGAATAAAGATCAATTCCGTGGTCATCACCCTTTACGACGACCAGCCCGCAGCGGCGAAGTTCAGAAAACGGCTTGAAAACATGGGCATAAGGGCCTATATCCACCGCCCGACAAAGGGATATCCGACGGATGTTGAGACGATCATTTCCGACGAGGGGTACGGCGCAAACCCCTATATCGAGACGACGCGTCCGCTTGTCGTGATAACCGCACCGGGACCGGGGTGCGGGAAGCTTGCCACTGCGCTTTCCCAGCTCTATCATGAGAACAAACGCGGGGTTACTGCGGGATATGCAAAGTTTGAGACTTTCCCGATTTGGAATATTCCCCTCAAGCACCCGGTCAACCTGGCCTATGAGGCGGCGACGGCCGACCTCCAGGATGTGAATATGATCGATCCCTATCACCTGGAGGCCTACGGGCAGACCACGGTGAACTACAACAGGGATATTGAAGTTTTTCCCGTCGTTCGGACGATACTCGAGCGCATAACCGGGAAGGATATCTACAAATCTCCCACGGACATGGGAGTCAACATGGCGGGATATGCGATCTGCGACGATTCGGCCTGCCGGGACGCCTCGTTCCAGGAGATAATCCGCCGCTATTACAAGGCGGTATGCGACAAAAAGCTCGGACTTGCCGAAGCGGACGTTTCGTCGCGCATTCAGGTGATAATGCAGCAGGCGGGCATCCGTCCGGAAAACCGGGAGGTTGCCAACTCGGCGCGCGCCCGGGCGGAAGAGACGGGCGTGCCGGTCACGGCGATTCAGCTTTCGGACGGGCGTTTTGTCACCGGGAGAATTTCGGACCTTATGACGTCTCCGGCAAGCGCCATGCTCAACGCGGTGAAGCTCTGCGCGGGAATGGCGGATGCGGTGCATCTGCTTTCGCCGAGAGTGCTCGAGCCGATACTCAAAATGAAGAAATCCGTTCTCAAGAATTCGACTCCGCGGCTCAATGTGGAAGAGGTTCTCATTGCAATGAGCGTTTGCGCCGACATGAATCCGTCCGTTGAACTGGCGATGGACAAGCTGGGAGAGCTTGCCGGATGCGAAGCCCACTCAACCGTCATGCTCACCGCCTCGGATACGGCGGCGTACAGAAAGCTCGGAATAAATCTGAGCTGTGATCCGGAATATTTGACAAAAGCCAACGAATGATCTGAGCCTTTGCAAAAAATATCACGGGGGTGGAAAAAATATTATATTACGAAAAAACACTCCGTGATGAACCTTCGGAATGGATTGTTTTGCTGCACGGTCTGGGCGGGAATATCCTGTCGCTGAAATATCAGATAAGGGAATATTCAAAATACTACAACACGATTGCGATTGAACTTCCGGGCCACGGAAATTCAAGACAGCCCGCCGCGCCGAAAGAGTACGTCATGGAAGACATCGTGGCCGAGATCATAGCCGTCATGGACGAGTGCGGCGTGGAACGGGCGCATTTTATGGCGGTGTCGCTCTCGTCGATTATCGCCGTAGGTCTTGCGGCAACGTATCCCGGGCGCGTGATAAGCATGGTTCAGGGCTCGGGAATTCTGCGCTTTGAACTCGGAATGAGAATTTTTGCGTATCCGGTAATCTGGCTTTGCAAGTTCGTGTCCTATTACACCGTTTACAAGCTTTTTGCGAGGGTCATCATTCCCGGGAAAAAACACGCCTTTGCCAGAAGGGTTTTCGTGAAGGGCGCGGCGAAGATGGGCGGGGACGAGTTCTGTGCATGGGTGAGGTTCATGTTCGGAACCAGCAGTCTCGGCGATTACACCGACAAGCTGAATCTGCTTCCGACGCCGATCCCCCAGCTTTATATACTGGGCGAGGAAGATTTTCTGTTCAAAAGATTTACTCCGCGCCTTGTGTCGCGCATAAAAGGAGCGGGAACGGTTTTCCTCGAAAACGCGGGGCACATCTGCAATATCGAACAGCGGAGAGAATTCAACCGCATATCTCTTGAGTTTTTTGAAAAAAACAGCATATAGTGTCCGAACTTTTCACTGGCGGAAAAGCGGGGCAAATATATAAAATAAAATGGGAGATAACAACAATGAAGACAATTCCTGGCGGCGCCTATCCGGCGATGATAACCCCCTTCACTCTTGACGGCGCCATCGACTATCCTGCCGTGGGCAGACTTATGAAGTGGTACGAGGATCACAACTGCGCCGGTGTTCTTGCGCTTTGTGCGTCCAGCGAGAGCGAAAAGCTCACCCTTGAAGAGCGCATCGAGCTTGCAAAGTGCATCGTCGAGCACAAGGGCAAGATGACCGTCGTCGTCTCGGGCCACGTTTCTGACAGCCTCGAGGAGCAGATCGAAGAGATGAACGCCATGGCAAAGACCGGCGCGGACGCTCTCTGCTTCATAACCGCAAGAATCAACAAGCTTGCCGGAAATGACGAAGACCGCTTTATCGAGATCCTGGATCAGCTGGTCGACGGTATCGAGGACAAGGATATTCCCCTTGGCTTCTACGAGAAGCCCGACCAGTATAACCTCAACATGACGCCCAAGATCCTGCGCCACTGCACCGACACCGGCAGATATGTTTTCCTCAAGGAGACTTCCTGCCGTTCCGACGCCATCAAGGTCAAGATCGACGCAGTCCGCGGAACCAATTTCGGCATCTACAACGCCAACTCCACGCTTCTCTATCAGTCCCTGAAGGACGGCGCCGCCGGCTTCTGCGGAATCATGGGCAATGTCCACCCCGACCTCTACCAGTGGCTCTGTGACAACTGGGAAAAGTATCCGGAAATGGCTCTCCGTGTTTCCGATTTTCTCGGAACCTCCGGCGAGATCCTCAGCCAGTATCCGGCAATCGCCAAGTACCACATCAGCCAGACCGGCGCCGAGATGACCCATTATACCCGCCGTTCCGGACTTGAGGAGCTCAAGGAGCAGAACACCTACCGTATGCACCAGTGCGAGCGCCTTACCGAGTCGCTCCGCGCCGAGCTTCGCAACCTTAAATGAAAAAATGGCTCTGGGCTATACCGGTCGCGATGATAATCGTGACCGCAGTGGCCATCGCCATGCTCAACGCCAGGGATATCGTTCCGGAGAACATGGTCAGCGCCGTTGATCCCAAAGAAATCGCGGCTTACACTGAAGCGGAGGTTTTGACGATGCTCGAAACCGATGACGCTTATCGGGACGGAGATTTCTTTGTCCTGGACGAAGGCCCCGGAACGCGCCTTTACGTCACGAAATCCGAACCGGAAACTCCGGCAGTCACGGCTTACAACGTAAAGGTGTATTCAAGGAATATTGGGAACGGCTGGACGTATGTTCTGGAATACATATGCGGAGTGACTTTTTCTTCGCAGTACGATTCCCAGATCGAAAAAAATCTCGGCGGCTTCGAGTCGGTGACTTACTATCTGCGGGACAAGGCGGATTGTGCCGAGCCGGCTCCGAAGTCGAAGAGCGAATACGCCGTGGAAGCCCATGTGACCTTCCCCTCCGGGGACGTCAGGATCGTTTTTCTGGATCCGAAAACAAAGCTTTTCATCGGCGCAGCCCAACAAAACTGATACACAGCGATAAAGCCGAAGGAGAACAGTATCTCCTTCGGCTTTGCGTTGTTTTTTACGGGACGGAGGAAAAATGGAAAACACATCTGTTTTCAGCGGCAAAGCGGAGGCGTACTCCGCCGCAAGACCGGGATACGCCGTGGAACTAATGGAATGGCTGACCGGGAAGCTGGGTCTCGGAGAAGGCGTCGCCGTGGCCGACGTCGGTTCGGGAACGGGAAAATTTTCAAAACAGCTTTTGGAAACGGGCTGTACCGTGTTCGGCGTTGAGCCGAACGCGGATATGCGGGCTTTTGCGGAAAAATTTCTCGGAAACGAAAAAAGGTTTTTTTCCGTGAACGGTTCCGCCTCGGACACAGCGCTTGATTCCGCATGCGTCGACCATGTGACCGCCGCCTCTGCGTTTCACTGGTTTGACGCGGCGGCTTTTGCCCGCGAGTGTCAAAGGATAGTCCGCCCGGGAGGAAGCGCGGCGCTTGTATGGAACATAAGGGACGCTTCCGACCAAACGGTCTGGGAATGCGAGGAACTCTGCCGCAGGCTTTGCCCGAGATTCAAAGGTTTCAGCGGGAATATACACCGGGATGAAGGTCGCGTCACAGGCTTTTTTGAAAAGGGCTGCGAGTGCGCAGATTTCAGATACGACCTTTTTTTCAGCCGGGAAGCCTTCGTGAAAAGAATGCTCTCATCGTCATATGCCCCTCTGCCCGGAGAAGAAAATTTTTCCGCCTTCGCCGGCGCGCTGGAAGAACTTTTTGACCGGAGAGCCGAATACGGTCAAATCAGAATCGCAAATTTTTCGCGGGGATATGTGGGGAGAGTGTAAAAAAAGCGCAGAATTAGCCGGATTTAAGCCGGTCAACCGCCCTGCCGGGGGATGTAAAGACTCCGGCAGGGCGGTTGGCGTATGCGCGTGCTACGGGAAAACTTCGCCTGCGAAAAAAGAATATAAATTTTTTATTTTACCTATGACATAGTAGGTAGTGATATAATACAGCCAACCTGAACGGTTGGTAATACGTGGCGAAAGGAGAACGCAAAATGCGGAAGTCTTATAAAATGGGCGTTATGACGGTTGGGCGCATGCGGCGTGGACATATGTGTATGTACGGCTGCGCGCAGATTTCCGATAAGTTCTCCGTTCTGATCAAAAAGCAGTCCGCGTGACTGCGGAAAAGACCGCTTTGAACCGGGAAACTCTGTCGGAGTTCCACAAGCTTGTGAACAGCTATTTTGACGGGATAACCATTGCCGACCTGATGCAAACGGAAATTTCCCTCAATTATTCGATTTGACCCGCAAAAAAAGAGCACGCCCCGGTTTTTTCACGGGACCTGCTCTTTTTGTATGCGGGTCTGCTTTTTTCAAATAAAGACGGCTTCCGTTTTTGACAGAAGCCGTCTTTATTTGAAAAGCTGATACCCGGATTCGGACCGGGGACCTCATCCTTACCAAGGATGCGCTCTACCTACTGAGCTATATCAGCGTACGACCCGGATGGGGCTCGAACCCACGACCTCCAGCGTGACAGGCTGGCGTTCTAAACCGACTGAACTACCGGGCCAAATCGTTATTTGCGACAGCAGTTATTTTAACAGATTGCCGCCGGATTGTCAAGAGATTTTTTTGTTTTTTTTGTCCGCCTTCAAAAAGAAAAAACGCGGCTCTTGCGGGAAAGGCGATCATGGGATATAATATAGTCACGCGGCGGTAAAATGCGCCGGTGAATATTGATTTCGGAGGGTTGGAAGAAAAAATGAGCGGAACCCTTTTTGTTGTGGCAACGCCGATAGGAAATCTTGGCGACATATCTTCCCGTGCGGCGGAGACTCTTCGGAACGCGGATATCATCGCCGCGGAGGATACGAGAACGAGCGGAGTGCTTCTGGACCGTCTCGGAATCGGACGGCAGAAGCTCAGGGCGTATCACAAGTTCAACGAGGAGACCGGCTCGGACGGACTTGTGGCCGAGCTTGCGTCGGGAAAGGACGTCGCGCTTATAACCGACGCCGGGACCCCCTGCGTTTCCGACCCGGGGAGCATACTGGTGCGCAAAGCCGTGTCCGCCGGGATATGTGCAACGGCGGTTCCGGGCGCCTCCGCCGTTGCGGCGGCGATATCCGTTTCGGGCTTCAACGCCGTCGCATTCGCTTTCTACGGATTTCTTCCCCGGAAGGACAGGGAAACTTCGGAGGTTCTGCGCCGGATAAATTCGGAATATGCCCGCGTGGCGGTTTTCTATGAATCCCCGAAGAGGATCGAGGCCTCCCTGGAGCTGATATGCCGTGAGCTTCCCGAAGCGGAGATATGTCTCTGCAACGATCTGACCAAGAAATTTGAACGCATATACCGCGGCCCGGCTGGGGACGTGCTTTCGGAGGTGCGGGCAAATCCGGATTCCGGAAAGGGCGAATACGCAATCGTCATAAACCTCGGACCGGATAAGCCCGGCGGAGAAACGGACGGGGGCGGGGTTTCTCCGGAAGCGGAAATACTGGAGCTTGTGCTGAACGGCGCGTCGGTGCGTGAAGCGTCGGACAGGCTCATTGCCCGGGGGAAATATCCCAAAAACGACATAAAACGCGCGGCGATTCGCGTTAAGGAGAGATTTGAACTTGACTGAAAAACTCAGAGAGATGGAGCTTCCACACGGATCGCTCAGGTTTCCGGCTTTTTTCCCGGACGGAACGCGCGGAGTTGTCCGCTGCGTCGGCGCGGAGGATCTTGAGGACTGCCGCGTGCCGGGACTTGTCATGAACACATACCACCTCAATTCAAAGCCGGGCCCGGGAACCCTGAAAGCTGCGGGAGGTCTGAACCGCTTTATCGGCTGGAACAGGCCGATTCTGACGGATTCGGGTGGATTTCAGGTGTTTTCGCTTATCGGCGAGAATCCGAAATACGGAGAGATCAGGCCCGACGGAATTGTTTTCAAACCCGACGGGGGAGAAAAGACGGTCCTGACGCCGGAAAAATGCATATCGACCCAGTTCGCCTGCGGTTCGGACATTATGATGTGCCTCGACTACTGCACCGCGCCGGACGCCGCGCCGGAAGTGAACCGCATTTCCGTGGACACGACGGTGCGCTGGGCCAAAAGATGCAAAAAAGAGTTTGAGACCCAGCTCTCTGCCAGAAAGACAAAGGGCGCGAAGCCGAAGCTTTTTGCCATAATTCAGGGGGCCGGAGACCTCGCCCTCCGCGCAGAGTGCGCCGCAGGTCTTAAAGAGATCGGATTTGAGGGGTACGGCTTCGGCGGGTGGCCGCTGGGACCGGACGGAAAGCTTCTTTACGATCTTCTGGCGTATACGGCGGAGCTCATGCCGGACGACGGAGTAAAATACGCCATGGGAGTCGGACGTCCGGAAGAGATCGTCGCCTGCCGGAAGATGGGATATACGCTTTTTGACTGCGTGATACCGACCCGTGAGGCGCGGCACAACCGCCTCTTTGTTTTCAATCCGGAGTGCCGCTCCCTGGAAGAGCTGGATCTTTCCGACCCGAAGTTCTATTCCCACTATTACCCCGAAGACGACCGCCACTGGCGGGACACGCGTCCGGTGTCGGAGCACTGCGACTGCATCTGCTGCCGCAGATACAGCCGCGCCTATCTGCGGCATCTGTTTTCCATCGGCGAGCCTTTGGCTCTGCGTTTGGCGACGGCGCACAACCTCCGCTTTTATACGAAGCTTATGGAGCTTCTTTCGGCCCGTGAGAGCTGAGGACGCGGCGGCCGCAGCCGCAGAGGGAAAGTATTCGTTCGTCTTCCCCGGGCTTGTGGAAAAGATTTCCCGGGAAGAGTGCGCGAAGTATAAAAAGGACAGGGACTGCGTAAAAGCCGTGAAGCGCAGGCTGCATATACTCTGCGGTGCGTTTGAAAACGGGGACTGCCACAGGCGGGCCGCAGGAATACTCGAAGAAGCGGAACGCGGGAAAAGGATGCTCTCCGAAGAAGAGCTCAGGGAAATCTGTTCGCTTCACGCGTCCACAAGGGAGAGACTTCCTTTTATTTCGGAGTTTTACGGCTTTTTGGCGGAAAAACTTGAAAATCCCGTGTCCGTCCTGGAACCGGGGTGCGGCTTTGCGCCGTTCTGCGCGGGACTGATGCCGTCGGTCAGGGAGTACTGGGTCTCGGATATAGACATGAGAAGTCTTGCTCTCATAGAGCGCTTTTTTGCGCTTGCGGGAATCCGCGGAACGGCGGAGCCCATGGATGCGGCGGCGGAGGCTCCGGAAAAAACGGCAGACGCGGCGTTCCTGTTCAAGCTTCTGCCGGTTCTTGACGCCCAGGAGAAGGGGCGCGGGTTCCGGCTTATGGAAGAGCTTTCCGTGAAAAAGCTTGCCGTGAGCTTTCCGATTCGTTCCCTTGGCGGCAGGGACAGGGGAATGGAAGCGTTTTACGGCGAACGCTTTGAAGCGGGACTTCCGAAATGTTTTGAAATTGCGGGAAAAGAGGTCATAGGCACGGAGCTTCTGTACGTCGTTTTCCGAAAATAGCTTTTTTTCGGCGCGCACTTCTTTGGGAAAAAGGGGCGCGCGCTTTTTGCTTTTGGGGGGAGAAGCGCGCGGAAAAAATCGAAAAAGGAAAATAACTGTTGCCAGAACGGCCGAAAATGCGATATAATAAGCAGGTGAATCGAGCAGGGGAGGCGGAGAAATGAAGGTCTGCGCGGTGGATCTCGGAGACAGCAGGACGGGCGTCGCTTTTTCAGACATAATGATGACGCTTGTGGGAGAGACGGAAGTGCTCCGGGAAAAAAATACTGCACGGCTTTTGGACAGGCTGTGCGCGCTGTTTGAAGAAAAGCGTCCGGGCGCCGTGGCGGTCGGATGTCCGGTGAACATGGACGGTTCAAAAGGCGAACGGGCGGAGCGGGCGGAACGCATTGCCCGGGAGCTTGCCGGGCGCACGGGGCTGCGCGTCGACCTTGTGGACGAGAGACGCACGACCGTGGACGCTCACAGGATCCTCGGGGACAACGGTGTGTACGGAAAAAAGAGAAAGAATACGGTGGACGCAGTGGCGGCGTCGCTGATACTTGAAACATATATGGGAATCTTAAAACACGAGGAGGAAAAGAGATGACTCTTGCAGAAAAGATCTTAAAGCTGAAGCTTGAAAACGGCAAGTCCTACTGGGCGGAAAGGATCACATCCGAACTCGAATACTTAACAAGGCTTTCAGGAGTTCAGGGCGGGCGTTTTGACAGGGATATCGAGCTCTCCGCGGACGCGCTTCTTGAGTCCGTCAAATCCGACGGAGTCATAACCGACGCTGCGGCGCAGTTTGCCGAAAAAGTGCTGCTGCCATATTCTGCGGAGTGCAAAAAATACAAGGTTCTGTGCGTGGGTCACGCTCACATCGACATGAACTGGATGTGGGGGTTCCAGGAAACCGCCGGGCTGACCGTGGACACTTTCCGGACTGTCCTCGGTCTGATGCGGGAATATCCGGAGTTCACCTTTGCCCAGTCCCAGGCGTCGGTGTACCGAATCGTTGAGAAATACGCGCCGTGGCTTATGGAGGAGATAAAACTCAGGATAAAAGAAGGCCGCTGGGAAGTGACGGCGTCGACCTGGGTGGAAACCGACAAGAATATGCCTTCGGGCGAATCCCTGACGCGGCATATTCTGAACACGAAGAGCTATATGTCCGAAGTTTGGGGTCTGGATCCCGAAGCGCTGAACATCGATTTTGAACCGGACACCTTCGGCCATTCGGCCAATGTGCCGGAGATCTGCGCCTCCGGCGGAGTCAGATATTATTACCACTGCCGGGGCTTTTACGAGGACTGTCTTTACCGCTGGCGCTCGGAATCGGGAGCGGAGCTTTTGTGCTGCAAGGAAGCGAAATGGTACAACGGCTCCATATCGCCGGAGGCCGTGCTCATGGCGCCGGAGTTTTGCAGCCGCTACGGTACGGACACAATGCTCAAGGTTTACGGCGTCGGAGACCACGGCGGCGGACCCACGCGCCGCGATATCGAGCGCATACGGGATATTGCCTCCTGGCCCCTTGTGGCTGAGATGCGCTGCGGAACCTTTGGGGAATACTTTGCCGCCCTCGAAAAAATCCGCGAAAAGCTCCCGGTTTATTCGGGGGAAAAGAATTTCATATTCACCGGATGCTACACCTCCCAGTCGCGCATAAAAATGGCGAACCGCATTGCCGAGGCAAGACTTGGGGACGGGGAGGCGCTGGCGGCCGTCGCGGACATGGTCTCCGGTGAAAAGTGCGGAAAAGCTCTGGGCGGCGCCTGGGAAAAGGTGCTGTTCAACCACTTCCACGACATTCTTCCCGGAAGCGGAAAGGTCGAGACAAGGGAGTATGCCCTGGGAGAGTTTCAAAAAGCCCTTGCGGCTGTGAATGCCGCGTCCACAAGGGCGATGGCCTGCGCCGGGGATCACATCGACGTGTCGCTGCTCGACGCGGAAAGCGGAGAGCTGACCGTTTCCGAGGGAGCGGGAGTGGGCTACTCTTTGGGACAGGATTCCGGATTTTCTCTCCCGAAAACCGAAAGGGGACGGGGCAGGAACCGGGCGTTCATCGTCTACAATACGACGGAGTATCTGAGAACGGAACCCGTGGAGATCACCGTTTGGGACTGGCAGGGAGACGTGAACTGTCTGAAGGTGCTTCGCTTTGACGGAGCGGAGTGCGCGCATCAGATCCTCGAGATCGGGAACTGGTACTGGGACCACAGGTTTGTCCGTTTGACCGCAGAGCTTGCCGTGCCGCCGCTGGGGTGGACCGTCTGCTGGATAACCGAAGGTGAAAAGAAGCTTGAAAGCTTTGAAAAAGGCTGGTTTGAGCGCAACGACCGCGTTGAAGACATCTCCGACGAGGACGTCGTTCTCGACAACGGCCTCATATGCGCAAGGTTTGACAGGCGTTCCATGAAGCTTGTCTCCCTGCGCCCGCGGGGAGGCGTGGAGCTTATCGACGAGCCCTCCTGCCGGTTTGAATACATCGAAGAGGACACGGTGAACGGCATGAGCGCATGGCGCGTCGGGAACCGCAGCCGCGTCGAAGATCTGAACGAGACGAGAGCCGTCAGAGTCGAAAAGGTGGAAAGAGGGCCCGTGCGCTCAAGCGTGAGGTACAGCCTTTCCTTCGGCGCCTCGAAACTGACCGTGACGGTCAGTCTCGGCGCAAAATCCAGGCTTCTGGAGTTTGCGGTGAAAGCCGACTGGCACGAGATCGGCTCGAAAGAGCGGATTCCGTCGCTTGTGTTCTCCGTCCCCTTCGGATATGTTTCCGGAAAATCCTTCTGCGACATTCCGATGGGCGTTATAAAGCGCGAGCCCGCCCGTCACGACATTCCCTGTCTGAGCTTCTGCGCGCCGGAAAACGCCATGGACCCGGGACTTCCGCTTATCATGCTGACGGCGGACACAAAATACGGGTTCAGAAGTTCCGGAAAAGAGGTTTCGGTCTCTCTGATTCGCGCGTCCACGGATCCGGATCCGTATCCGGAATACGGCGTGCACGATGTGCGTCTTGGCGTCGCCGTGTCGGAGCAGAGGGCAGAGGCGCTTTTGGAAACCGCCGTGAAATTTTCCCATCCCACGGTTTATGCAAGCGTGACGCCCCATGTGGGCAGCCTTCCGGCGGACGCCTCCGCGGTGAGGGTGAGCGGAGCGGCGCTGTCGGCGCTGAAGCCGGCGGAGGACGGAAACGGCATAGTCGTGCGCGTATACAATGTCTCGGGAGAAAAGACCGACGCGCGCGTGGAGCTTTTCAGACGTCCCGTAAGGGCGGTGCTTGTGGACTGCTGCGAAAATCCGCTGCGCGAACTTGAAATCGACGGAAACGGCGCGTCTGTTGAGCTTCCGTCCATGGGCGTTGCGGCGATAAAGTTTATAAGCTGAGAGAAGCCGCGGGCGGTTTGGGTTGTTGCAATTGACCGACCGCTGTGGTATAATATTTCAGTATAAAAGTGCGGGTATGTGTCCCGCGCGCAAAAAGGAGATGGTCGGCATGAGCTGTAAAAACGGGGCCGCAAAATATCGCAGGGTTCTTGTCAAGATAAGCGGAGAGGCTCTCGCCGCGGGCGGGTTCGGCTACGACTGGGATGTGGTCAGGAACGTCTGCCGGGCAATCGCAAAGTGCAGCGCAATGGGCGTCCAGGTCGGGATTGTCGTCGGAGGCGGAAACTTCTGGCGCGGAGCAAAGGCCGTGGGAATGGAGCGTTCCCGGGCGGATCACATGGGAATGCTCGCAACGGTCATGAACAGTCTGGCGCTTGCCGACATCCTTGAGCAGGAAGGCGTCAAATGCGAAGTGCAGACGGCCGTGGATATGCAGCGTATCGCCGAGCCGTTTACAAGGCGCGGCGCCGTTGCCGCTTTGGAAAGCGGAAAGGTCGTCATTTTCGGATGCGGCACCGGAAGCCCGTATTTTTCCACGGACACCGGCGCGGTGCTCAGAGGAATTGAGATCGGAGCCGATGTGGTGCTGCTTGCAAAGAACATCGACGGTATCTATGACGCGGATCCGCGCGTTGTGCCAAACGCAAAGCGCTTTGAGCACATCACGCACAAGGAAATTCTTGACAGGGGTTTAAGAGCTCTCGACCTGACGGCGACGAGCCTTGCCCTTGACAGCGGGATACCGCTTCTGCTGTTTGCTCTGGAGGATCCGGAGAACATTTGCCGGGCTGTCCTCGGTGAAGACGTCGGAACACTTGTGACAATAGACTGAATTTGAATGATTTTTAGGAGGACGACATGAAAGACACTTATCCGGAAATCGAAAGCAAAATGAAGAAAACCATCGACGCGCTCTCCTATGAGCTGTCGACGATCCGCGCCGGCCGCGCGAACGCATCCGTTCTTGACAAAGTTAACGTCGAATATTACGGAACTCCCACGCCGATCAACCAGCTTGCCTCCATATCCGTTCCGGAGCCGAGAGTGCTCATGGTGTCTCCCTGGGATCCGTCGGTTCTGAAAGCCGTTGAAAAGGCGATTCTCCAGTCCGATGTGGGCATAACTCCCGTAAGCGACGGAAAAGCAATCCGCCTTTCTTTCCCGCCCCTTACAGAGGAGCGCCGCCGCGACCTTGCAAAGGGCGTCAAAAAGTACGGCGAGGAAGCCAAAGTGACGGTCAGAAACGTCCGCCGCGACGCCATGGATAAGTACAAGGCAATGAAGAAGAAGAGCGAGATCACTGAGGACGACCTCAAGATCGTCGAAAAAGACATCCAGGAGCTTGTCGACAAGTACGTCAAAGAGATTGACAAAGTCGTTGCAGCCAAGGAAAAGGAAATTCTTGAAGTATAATGGCTCTTTTCAGAAGAAATAAGAAAAACGGTACAGCCGCGGCAGTAATGCCGCGGCATATCGCGATTATTATGGATGGAAACGGCCGCTGGGCCAAAAAGCGCGGACTTCCGAGAAGTTTTGGGCACTCTGCCGGCGCGGAGACATTTCGCACGATCTCAAGATACTGCGACAGCATCGGCGTTGAACAGCTGACGGTTTTCGCGTTTTCGACGGAAAACTGGAAGCGCCCGCAGGATGAGGTCGAAGGAATTATGGACCTTCTCAGAAAATACCTCCGGGACAGCTGCGCCCAGCTTGCCGAAGAAAACGTGCGCCTCAGATTTTTGGGAGACACCGACCGTCTCCCCCGCGATATACAGGAGCTCATCGGGAAAAACCGCGTTATATCGGATGCCTGCACCGGCATAATAGTTAATGTGTGCGTCAATTACGGCGGACGGCTCGATATTGTCCGGGCGGCGCAGAAGCTGGCTCAAAAAGTTAAAAACGGCGAGATACAGCCGGAAGAAATAGATGAAGAGTTGTTTTCTGAAAGCTTGTGGACAAGGGGGCTTCCCGATCCGGAGCTTTTGATACGCACGGGTGCGGAATCGAGAATTTCAAACTTTCTGCTTTGGCAGAGCGCGTATTCAGAGCTCTATTTCACGGACACCCTTTTTCCGGACTTTACTCCGGAAAAACTTGATGAGGCAATAAGCTGGTTTGCCGGAAGAAAGAGAAGATTCGGAGGGGTTTGAGACGCCTTTTCCGTGCGGGGGTATAAATTTGCCGGTGCTGCCGGATACTGGGGGAAGAGATATTAATGTTTACCCGAATAATGACCGGGGTGATCGGTATTCCGATCATACTTTGTGTGGTCTTTCTGGTGCCGGGATGGGGGTTTTCGTCGCTTATTGCGATAGTCTGTGCCCTGATTCAGATAGAACTCCTGTGGAACACCCGGATTCTGAGGAAAAAAACCGCGGTGGCGGCGGCGTGTATTCTGGCTGCGGGGATACCCCTCCTGTGCTGGTTCGGCGCGGATGCCTGGATAATCGTTGCGGGGATACTTGTGCTGACCGTGATACTGTTTGGAATGGCAATGAGCGGAAATCTCCGCTTCGACGGGATTGCTCCGGTCTATTTTTCTGCGCTTGTGGTGCCGATAATGCTTTCGTCGTTTGTGGCGATACTCAAGGCTGAGAACGGGATCTATCTCGTGCTTTATCCGATGGCGGCGGCGTGGATGTCCGACACGGGCGGGTACTTTTTCGGCCGCTGGTTCGGAAAGCGAAAGCTGTGTCCGAAGATAAGTCCCAAAAAGACCGTCGAAGGAAGCGTCGGAGGGCTGGTGTTTTCCGCCGCGGCGTCCGCGGTCTACTGCGCCGTGCTTCGGTTTGGATTCGGAGCGGAGCCGCGCTGGGCGGTGATATGCGTGCTCGGAGTCGTTTGCAGCGGAGCCGCGCAGTTCGGAGATCTTATGTTTTCGTTTATCAAGCGCGAGAGGGGCATTAAGGACTACGGAAAGATAATTCCGGGCCACGGAGGTCTGCTTGACCGCTGCGACAGCATCATGCTTGCGGCGGCGCTGGTCTGGATCGCGACGAAGATAATCCCCCTGGTGACCGTATGAAGCGGGCAATATCTGTTTTGGGCTCCACCGGCTCGATCGGGACCCAGACGCTTGACGTGGCCGCAAGGCTTGGAATTCCGGTGACGGCTTTGGCCGCCGGAAGAAATGTTTCTCTTGCGGAAGAACAGGCACGAAGGTTTCGTCCGGCTGTTGCGGCGATGGCGGACGAGCGCGCTGCGCGTGAGCTCCGCCTGAGGCTTTCGGACACGGGAATAAAAGTCCTCTCCGGTGAGGACGGAGTCTGCGAGGCGGCGGCGAACCCCCTGGCGGAGCTTGTCGTCGCTGCCATTGTCGGAACCGCGGGGTTAAAGCCCGTGCTTTCCGCGGTGGATGCGGGGCACGATATTGCGCTTGCCAACAAAGAGGCGCTCGTCTGCGCCGGTCCGATTGTGCGGAAGAGGGCGGCGGAAAAGGGCGTTTCGATCATTCCGGTGGATTCGGAGCACAGCGCGATCTACCGCTGTATTGCGAGAAATCCCGGGGATATGCCGTCGCGCATAACGCTTACGGCTTCCGGCGGGGCTTTTTTCGGCCGTACCCGCGGGGAAATGGAAAACGTTACCCTTGCCGAGGCTCTTAAGCATCCGAACTGGAGCATGGGCGCAAAGGTGACGGTGGATTCGGCGTCCCTTGTCAACAAGGGACTTGAGCTTATGGAGGCAATGCAGCTCTTCGGTTTGAGCGAAGACCGCATAGACATACTCATCCATCCGCAGAGCGTCGTACACTCGCTGATCGAGTTTTCGGACGGGGCGATGCTTGCCCAGCTCGGCGTTCCGGATATGCGGACTCCGATCGCCTATGCGCTGACCGGGAACGGTTCGGAGGACTGCGGAGTTGAGAGACTGCGGCTTTCGGACTACGCCGGACTGACGTTTTTTGAACCCGACTGCGGCACTTACCCCGCCCTTGGCCTTGCACGGCGCGCGGGAAGGCTCGGAGGGAGTCTGCCCACGGTGTTCAATGCCGCGGCGGAAGCGGCGGGACAGATGTTTGCGGAGGGAAAGATTCGTTTCACGCAGATAACGGATATTATCGGGGAGGCCATGGACGCTGTGCCCCGGAGCGAACCCGACAGTCTTGACTCCGTTCTCGAAACCGACGCCGCTGCCCGCGAAGCGGCGTTTAAAGCGCTCGGTGCGCTTTAGGAGATTTTTATGTATATTGTTCTGGCAATTTTGATTTTCGGGCTCCTGATCGTTGTTCACGAGCTCGGTCATTTTCTTGTTGCAAAAGCGGTCGGCGTCCGTGTGAATGCATTTTCCATCGGGCTCGGACCGCGTCTTTTCGGCAAAAAAATCGGTGAAACGGATTTTTGCGTCTGTGCTTTCCCGATCGGCGGAGCGTGCGTCATGGAAGGCGAGGACGAAAGTTCCGCCGACGAGCGCGCCTTTGTCAACAAACCGGTCTGGGCGAGGTTTCTGGTGCTTGTCGCCGGATCGGCGATGAACTTTCTGATGGGGCTTGTCATTCTGGCCATACTTGTAATGCCGGTAAAAACTCTTACCACGAACGTGATATCGGGCTTTCCCGAAGCCCTGGGAGGGACGAACGCCGGACTTCTTGCCGGGGACGAAATCATCTCCATCGACGGGGAGCGTGTGCTTGATCCGGGAAAGATCGCCTATCTTCTTTCGCGAAGCGGAAACAGCAGCCACACGATCGTCGTTCGCCGCGGCGGAGAAAAGGTCAGGCTTGAGAACGCCGAGATCGTGCCGCGGGAGTTTGAAGAGGGCGGGGGCCTTCGGTACGGCATAAATCTTGAAACGAAGGAAGCGACCTTTTTTTCAAAACTCGGGTATGCCGGAAGGATCTCGATGGAATACGTCCGGATGATACGGATGAGCATCATGGACCTGTTCAGCGGCGCGGCGAAGGTCACGGATATGTCGGGGCCGGTCGGAATAACGGCGGTCATGTCCTCCGCCGCAAAAAATTACAGCCTCGAGGTGTTTTTTGAGCTTGCGGCGTTTATTGCCATTAACCTTGCGGTTATGAATATGCTTCCGCTTCCGGCCCTTGACGGAGGAAGAGTGTTTTTCCTGGCCGTTGAGCTTGTTCTCGGCCTGTTCGGAGTCAGAAAGCTGAATCCGAAATATGAGAACTACGTTCATCTTGCCGGGCTGGTGCTTTTCATGGCGCTTATGGTTTTTGTCACCTTCAACGACATCGTGCGGCTGATTAAAGGCTGAACTTGAAAGGGTAAACAGCGTAAAATGAAACGAAAGATTACCACGGCGATAAATGCGGGCGGACTGGTCATCGGCGCCGGCGCGCCGATCTCGATCCAATCCATGACGAACGTGCCGACGACGGACGTGGAAGCGGCCTGTGAACAGATCGCCGCTTTGGCGGAGGCGGGCTGCGATCTTGTGCGGCTTGCCGTGCCGGATATGGAGTCGGCGAGAGCCTTTGGAAAAATACGGGCGCGTTCGCCCCTGCCGCTTTCTGCGGACATACATTTTGACTATCGCCTTGCCCTTGCCGCACTGGAAAGCGGCGCGGACAAGATAAGGATAAATCCGGGAAATATCGGCTCCGAAGACCGCATCAGGCGCGTTGCGAAGGCCTGCGCCGCGGGAAAAGTTCCGATCCGCGTGGGAGTCAACAGCGGTTCGGTCCGCAGGGACATTTTGGAAAAGTGCGGAGGGCCGACCGCGGAGGCGCTCATAATGAGTGCGGAGGAGAATATTTCCGCCCTTGAAAAATTCGGCTTTACCGACATCTGTCTTTCCATAAAGGCAAGCGACGTTGCCAGGACGATCGAGGCAAACCTTGCCGCGTCGGAGAAGTTCAGATATCCCCTTCACATCGGCGTGACGGAAGCCGGAGCGAACGAAGCCGGAAGACTTCGTTCGGCAATCGGCATCGGCGCGCTTCTGGCCATGGGCGTCGGAGACACGATCCGTGTGTCTCTGACGGGGGACCCGGTTCAGGAGGTCAGGGCGGCGAAAGATATTCTCAGCGCCGCCGGGCTTAATTCGTCGGGAATAAACGTTGTCTCATGCCCGACCTGCGGGAGAACGCGGGTCTGCCTCGAAAAGGTCGCGGCGGAGGTCAGCGAAGCCGTCGCCGGGATGAAGACCGGCAAAAAGCTGACGGTGGCGGTCATGGGCTGCATCGTGAACGGGCCGGGGGAGGCCAGAGAGGCCGATGTCGGCCTTGCCGGAGGAATTGACGAATTTCTTCTTTTTGTAAAGGGGACTCCGCTCAGAAAGGTTCCGGCAGACGCCGCCGTTGAAGCTCTGCTGGACGAGCTCAGAGCGCTCCTTTGAAGCGGCAATGAAAGGATGTACCAATGTCACAGGCAAGCATCCGTGAAGCCTTCAGGCTTGCGGATTTTGATAAAGCGGGTTTGGGGGAAGCGGTGCAGAACGCAGTGTGCACAAAGCTTAACCTTGACCGCGAAGAGAGATATCTTCACGTCTGCGTGAAATTTGAGCGTCCGCTTACATATCCGGAGCTCTCCGGTATTGAGCGCCGGATTCAGCGTGCGTACACACTGAGAAAAGTCGAACTGACGCCGGTCTACGGAGCGCTTGAAGACGCGATGATCCCGGCGGTGATCGACTGCGCGGTGAAGGGCGATCCCATATCGGGGGCGGTGCTTTCCGGGTGCTCGGTGAGACGGGAAAACGGAAAGTTCATCGTTTCGCTGAAAACTCCGGGAGCGGAGCTTTTGGCCGACGCGGGAATTGCAAGAGAGATCGAACGGATACTTCGGGAGTCCTTTTCGGAAAAGCTGCAGGTCGTTTTCGAGGAAGACCCGGAGGAGCTTCCGTGCTGTACGGACGAGGGGCCGGACTGCGGATACAGCTGGAGCGCTCCGGTCCGCTTCGCTCCGGAGGAAGAGGCGTACAGCATCCCTGAACCGGAGCCCAAAGCGCCGCCGGAGCGGACGGAAGAGCCCCGGGAGCAGGCGCGTTTCCAAAAGAACGGATTTTCAAAGCGTCCGCCAAGACCGAAAGCGCCGCCCGTTCCGGATGAGGACATCTATTTCGGAAAGAACTTCGGTGAAGCCCCGATAAAGATGAGCGAGATCGACTCGGACGTGGGAGAGGTCGCCGTGTGCGGCGAGGTCTTCGCCATGGACGTAAAGGACACTCGTTCCGGACGCCAGAGGATCATCTCCGCCGACATCACCGACAAGACCGGTTCGGTCCGCATAAAGCGCATAATTGCCGTCGAAAACAGCGACAGTCTTTTGAAAAACCTGACGGTCGGTGCCTACATAAAGGTTCGCGGAGAGATGGAACAGGACAATTTCTACGGGGACCGCGTTTTGAAATTTTTCGACATAGTCCGCGCGGACAAACCGGAAAAGAAGGACACCTGTTCGGAAAAGCGCGTCGAGCTGCATATGCACACCACCATGAGCCAGATGGATGCGGTTTCCACCGCCACAAGCCTTATTTCTCGGGCGAAATCCTGGGGGCACAAGGCGATCGCCATCACCGACCACGGCGTGACCCAGGCATTCCCGGAAGCCCTGAAGGCCGGAAAAGGCATAAAGATCATTTACGGCTGCGAGGGGTATTTTTCAACGGCCACAACGGAATCCAACGCCGTCGTCGGGGACTCGGACGAGCCGCTGAACGGTGAATTTGTCTGTTTTGACCTTGAAACCACGGGGACCGATGCCCGCCGGGAGCGCATAACCGAGATCGGAGCCTGCATTGTCAAAAACGGCGTGACCGGGGAGACATTCCACACATATGTGAACCCGGAAAAACCCATCAGCGCGTTTATTACAAAGCTCACCGGAATAACCGATGCGACGGTTTCCGGCGCGCCGAAGGAAGACGAGGCGGTGCGGGCTTTCCGCGAATTCTGCAGGGACAGGCCGGTCGTTGCCCACAACGCTTCCTTTGACACGGGATTTATTGCCGAGGCCTGCGGGCGCATCGGGCTGGACTGGACTCCGGTGTCCGTGGACACTCTGGAGATTTCGCGGGTTTTGCTTCCCGAGCTTTCAAGGCACAAGCTTGACGTCGTCGCCGAACACCTTAAAGCCCCGCAGTTTCGCCACCACACAGCCGCGGAGGACACGGCGGCGCTGGCGTTCATTTTCGCGGAGCTCATGCGGAGGGCCGAAAGCGAGCTTGGTGCGGCGAAGCTTTCGGAGCTTAACGGGCTTTTGACGGAAAGAAAGTATAAAAACGCCTCCAGCGGCGCGCTCGGCCTGCCGGCAAAGACGTATCACATAATTCTGCTTGCAAAGAACCGGACGGGCATTGTCAATCTGTACCGCCTGGTCAGCATCGGACATCTTAAATATTTGAACCGCAGAAAGAACCCGGTCATACCGCGCTTTGAACTGGACAAATACCGCGAAGGGCTCATCGTCGGTTCTGCCTGCGAAGCGGGCGAGCTCTACTCCGCAATTGCCGACGGAAAGAGCGCCGAAGAGATCGAGCGCATCGCGTCGTACTACGATTTTCTTGAGATCCAGCCCCTGGGAAACAACGAATTCATGATCCGCGACGGCATAAAGCGCGGCAAGGACGAGATCCAGTATTACACCGAGGACGATCTCAGGGATTTCAACAGACGGATCGTGCGGCTGGGCGAAAAGCTCGGAAAACCCGTCGTGGCCACGGGGGACGTGCACTTTCTCGACAAGGAGGACGCGCGCTTCCGCGCCATTCTCCAGGCCAGCGAGGGCTTCAAGGACTGCGACAACCAGGCGCCCCTCTATCTTCGGACCACGGACGAGATGCTTGAAGAGTTTGCGTATCTCGGTGAGAAAAAGGCGTGGGAGGTTGTCGTCACAAATACAAACATCGTTGCCGACTGGTGCGAGGACGGGACGAAACCCTTCCCCGACGGACTTTTTCCGCCGAAGCTTCCCGGTTCGGACGAGGAGCTGAGGCGGCTTACCTGGTCGAAGGCAAAGGAGCTCTACGGGGATCCGCTGCCGGAGATCGTTGAGACGGCAATAAACAAAGAGCTGGAGCCGATAATCGGCCACGGCTACGACGTTATGTACATGTTTTCCCAGAAACTCATCAAGCGTTCCATGGAAAACGGATATCTCGTCGGCTCCAGAGGCTCGGTGGGCTCGTCGATCGTGGCGTTTTTTTCGGGGATAACCGAAATAAACGCCCTTCCGCCCCACTATCGGTGCCCGAATTGCAAATATTCGGAATTTCATCCCGAAGCCGACCTTGGGCCGGACATGCCGGACAAGAACTGCCCCAACTGCGGAACGCTCATGATCCGCGACGGTTTTGACATTCCCTTTGCCACGTTCCTTGGCTTCAACGCCGACAAGGAGCCGGACATCGACCTGAACTTTTCCGGAGAATACCAGGCCAAAGCCCACGAACACACGAAAGAGCTTTTCGGCGCGGACAAGGTCTTCAAGGTCGGAACGGTCTCTGCCGTCAAGGACAAGATCGCCTACGGCTATGTCAAAAAGTACTGCGAGGAGCGGGGGCTCCACCTCAGCAAGGCGGAGGAAAACCGCCTGACGATCGGCTGTACGGGCGTCAAAAAAACCACGGGCCAGCACCCCGGAGGTCTTATCGTCATTCCGAAGGACAAGGAGATCTACGAGTTCACCCCGGTACAGACCCCTGCGGGAAAAGACATCGACATGATAACGACCCACGTCGACTACCACTCCATCGACTCAAACGTCCTGAAGTTTGACCTTCTCGGAAAGGACGACCCGACCATCCTCCGGTATCTTGAAGACAACACGGGCATCAAGATGGACGACGTGCCGATAAACGACCCGACCGTGCTCCGGATATTCACCTCCAACGAGCCTCTTGGCATTCCCGACGACGAGATAACCGGAACGAACGGCGCTCTCGGAATCCCCGAATTCGGAACGGGATTCGTCCGCGGGATGCTTGACGCGACCCAACCGGCAACGATCGCCGACCTTGTCAGAATTTCCGGACTCTCCCACGGAACGGGAGTGTGGCTTGACAACGCGGATCAGCTTGTCGCCAGCGGAATTCCCCTGCGCGGATGCATCTGCTGCCGCGACGACATCATGGTCTACCTGATGAAGCTGGGCATCGAGCCACTGACGGCGTTCAAAATCATGGAAAAAGTCAGAAAAAAATCCAAGGTGGAGGGCGAGCCGAAGATAACCCCGGAGTGGCGGGAGCTCATGCTTGCCCACGGCGTTCCGGAGTGGTATATCGAGTCCTGCAACAAGATCAGTTATCTTTTCCCGAAAGCCCACGCTTCGGCCTACGTCGTGATGGCTCTCAGAATCGCCTGGTTCAAGGTTTACCATCCGCTTGAGTATTACGGGTCGTTCTTCGGAATAAAGGCAAAGGCGTTTGACGCCGACGCCATGCTTGCCGGAGATGAGGCCGTGAAGCGGCGCATCCGTGAGATGGAAGCCCTCGGGAACAAGGCGACCCAGACGGAAAAGGAGCTTGTGCGCACCCTTGAGATCGCCCACGAGTTCCTTGCCCGCGGATTCAGGTTCCTGCCGATCGACCTTTACAGGTCGGAGCCCCAGTTCTTCGGCATCTGCCGGGAAGAAAAGGCGCTGCGCCTGCCTTTCCAGGCGGTTCCGGGCCTTGGCGGAATTGCGGCAAACGAGCTTGCCGAGGAGAGGGAAAAAGGCGCTTTTGCGTCGGTGGAGGATCTTTCCGACCGGTGCAAAAAGCTCAGCGACACTATCGTGAAGGATCTTCGCCGTCTCGGCGCGCTTGAAGGAATGCCCGAAAGCCGCCAGACGACACTGTTCGATATGTGAACCGAAAACATGGTTTCTCCGTGCAAGGCGCGGAAAAACCATGTTTTTTCTTTTTTTGGGGGGGAAAAAATTTCAGGCTTTTCCGGAAGCGAAGGCCGGGAAGGGATATTTTGAAAGGAGAGAAGAAAAGACCAAAAAAGCAAAACGGGAAAAAAGAGGGGGGACGTGTTGAATTTTTTTCATGTTTCTGATATAATTATCTTAGAGGTTTTATATTTGCCGGAGATTTGTGCTCCGGGCTGCGGAAAGGCGCGGGATTCGGGTTGAAAACGGAAAAGCGTGTCAAAAAAAGCGTTTCTGCAATTGCGGTCGTCCTTTATGCCGTTGTGCCGGTCTTTGTGGGGGCGACGCTGTGGATAGAGCTTAAATATGCCGGAAGATGGTATCTGAGCGCGGCGGAATTCGTTGTTTACATCGGAGCGGTGGCGGCTTCTCTTGCGGCGGCAAAAAAGCGTTCGGTGGTGCTGACGCCGTATTATGAGAAGGTGCCGGTGAACACGGACATGGCGGTAAACGACTCTCTTCTCAATATGCCTGCTCCGATCATTCTTGTCAAAGTCGACACGGGCGAGCTTGTCTGGTGCAACAACGAGTTCCTGCGCCTTACCGGCTGTCCGAACAACTATTTTCAGATGCAGCTCAAGGACGTTGTTCCGGGATTTGACCTGAAGTGGATAATCGAGGGAAAGGTTCAGAAGCCGGAGACGGAAGTGATCGACGGGCGGAGCTTTGAGATATATTCGAGCATTGTCCGCCCCGGAAAAGGGGATTACAGCAACCTTTTCGCCGCGCTTTACTGGATTGAGCGCACGGAGGAGATCGCTCTTCGGGAAGAGCTTGACGGAAGCCGCCTTGTGTTCGGAGAGCTTGTCTGTGACAACTACGAGGACATTGGCCGCGGGAGCAGCGAATCGGTCAGAACCTCAATGATGGCGGATTTGGACACGGCGATGCGCGCCTGGGTCGAGGAGATCGGCGCGGACTGTATCTTCAGAAAGACCGACCGGGACAGATATATGTTCTGTGCGGATGAGCGTTCTGTCAGAAAAATGGCTGCCGACCGTTTTGACATCCTTGAGCGGGTGAAATCGATCAAGGCGCCCAGCGGAGTTCCTCTTACCGTGAGCATCGGCATCGGCCGGGATTCTTCCGACCTTGCGGAGGCGGAGCGTTTTTCGGCGCTGGCGCTGGATATGGCGATTTCCCGCGGAGGGGATCAGGCGGTCATAAAGACGAAAAAGGATTTTGAGTTCTTCGGCGGAATGACCCACGAAAAGGAAAAGCACACGAAGGTCAAGAGCAGGATCATGTCCAATGTCCTGCGGGGTCTCATAAATGACAGCACGGACGTTTACGCCATGGGCCACCGCATCGCTGATTTGGACAGCGTCGGCGGCACCGCGGGCATTGTGTGCGCCGCGAGAAAGTGCGGGAAGCGGGCGAGGATAATCGTCGACAAAAAACTGAACAACGCGGGACTTTTGATCGGGCTTTTGGAGCAGGCTCCCGAGTACCGCGACGTGTTCATTTCCCCGGAAGACGCGCTTATCGAAATAAAACCGGGCAGTCTCCTTGTCGTTGTGGACACAAACCGCTCGAACTATGTGGAGGACAAGAACCTTCTGTCCGCTTTCTCGAAGATTGCGGTCGTCGACCATCACCGGCGCGTCGCGGACTATATCGACAACGCCGTTCTGAATATCCACGAGCCCACGGCTTCTTCGGTGTGCGAGCTGATCGCGGAAATACTTGGGTATATGCTGGACTCGGGAGATATGCTGCGGGTTGAGGCGAGCGCCATGCTTGCGGGCATAATCCTCGACACAAAGAGCTTTGCCGTGAAGACCGGAGTTCGCACCTTTGAGGCGGCGGCGTACCTGCGCAGGAACGGCGCGGAATCCGTTGAAATCAAGAAAATGTTCCAAAGCGACATGAAAAGCTATATCGAGCGGGCGGAGATCGTCAAAAAGGCGGTCTTTGTGGACAATATGTACGCTGTCAGCGTTTCCGACAAACCCGTTGACAGGGCGCTTGCGGCGGCTGCGGCGGACGATCTTATGAACATCACGGGCGTCGCGGGGTCCTTCGTGCTCTTCCCGTTTGAGGACACGGTAAGCATTTCCGCCAGATCTCTGGGCCGAATAAACGTCCAGCTGATAATGGAGAAGCTTGGCGGCGGGGGACATTTCACGACTGCGGGAGCGCAGGTCAAAGGGAAAACCATGGACGAAGTTGTGAACATGCTGAAAGACGCCATCACAATTTACCAATACGAGCAGCGCTGAGAGACATCTTTGGCGTCTGTGTATTTTGAAAGGAAGACAACTGATATGAAGGTTATTTTGCAGGCCGATGTCAAGGGACACGGCAAAAAGGGCGATCTTGTCGAGGCTTCCGACGGATATGCGAGAAACTATCTGCTGCCCAGGAAGCTTGCCATAGAGGCCAACGCCTCTAATCTCAACACAATGAAGCTTCAGGACGAGGCGAAAAAGCAGAAGCTTGAGCGCGAACGCGCGAATGCAGAGGCGACGAAAAAGGTCCTGGAGGGCAAGACCGTTTCGCTGGCGGTGAAATGCGGCGCGGCGGGCAGGCTTTTTGGCGCGGTAACTGCGGCCGAAGCGGCGGAGGCGATATCGAAGGCGACGGGCGTCGAGGTGGATAAGCGCAAACTCTCCATCGACGAGCCCATAAAGGCCCTCGGAAGCTACAAGCTCAAGGTGAAGCTTGGCTTTGACGTTACGGCCGGCGTGACCCTTAACGTCACGGAAGACAGGAACTGATCCCGTATGCTTGATGTGGCCCTTCTCGGAACGGGAGGAACGATGCCTCTCAAAAACCGAAGGCTCGCCTCAGTAATGCTGCGACACAACGGTTCGTGCACTCTGATCGACTGCGGAGAGGGAACTCAGCTTTCCGTCAAGGAATGCGGTTTTACCTTCAAGCCCATCGACAGAATATGCATAACTCATTTCCATGCAGATCACATAAGCGGAATCCCGGGACTTCTCCTTTCCATGGGAAACGAGGGGCGGACGGAACCGCTGACGATGGTCGGACCGGCCGGTCTGGAACGCGTCGTGAACAGTCTCCGTGTCATTGCTCCGGAGCTTCCCTTTGAGATCAGATTTGCAGAGCACAGCGGAAGAGAGGAGAGTATGTCCTGCGGCGACTGGTCCCTGACCTCGTTCCCGCTGCGCCATGCAGTGCCTTGCCGGGGATACCGCATTGATATCAGCCGGGCGGGAAAGTTTGACATAGAAAAGGCCAGGAAGAACGGTGTTCCGATGAAGGCCTGGAGCCCGCTTCAAAAACAGGCGGAGGTCATACTCGACGGAGTCAGATATACAAGCGACATGGTGCTGGGCCCTCCGCGCCGAGGCATAAGATTTGTATATGCCACGGACACGCGGCCGGTGAAGATAATCGCGGAAGAGGCGGCGGATGCGGATCTTTTTGTGTGCGAGGGAATGTTCGGAGAACCGGAAAAGCTGGGAAGAGCCAGGGAGTCCGGACACATGACTTTTGCCGAAGCGGCAAAGCTTGCGGCTCAGGCAAAGCCCGAGCGCTTCTGGCTCACGCATTACAGCCCGTCCATGCCCGTGCCGATGCTTTTTGCCGACGAAGCGCGCAGATTTTTTCCGTCCGCAAGACTCGGCGCAGACGGCGATTCAGTGACGATTAGATTTAAAGAAGATTGAACTGATCCCCCCGGAACACGAAAGATGTTCCGGGGGGATTTTGCGTGCAGGCTGAGAGTTATATGAAAATATTTGCGCAAAAAAAGCTTGCGTTTTGTTGGGGGGTGTAGTATACTAGGACAAAAGTTGTTTTTTGTTAAAAAAAGAAAAACAAATTTTTGAAGGTTTTGGATGGAAAACAGGAGGATGGAAAATGAAAAAAAAGCTGGTGAAAACATTTTTGCCGTTTATGGCTGCTGCGGCCATGCTGACGGCGCTTTCCGGATGCGCGCTTTTCCCCGAAGAAGAAGAGGCGCTTCCGCCGCCCCTTGTGGAGGCGGTCGATGCAAACTATTTTACCTATAATCCCGAACGGGGAACCATTGAGAACGCCGTCTCCGGATATGCTTCCGTTGAGGCTGTTTCCAGCGTGAACGTGAGCTTCCCGACTTCGAACGGCGTTTTTATGGAATCCTATTACCGCCTGGGCGACACGGTCGAGGCGGGCGACGTCCTCTGTGAGACGGACAACAGCGCCCTGGAAGAAAAACTCCGCGTGGCGGAGATGCAGTATGAGATAGACGAGCTGAGATATGAAGCTGCAAAGAGAAGATGGGAAGCCGGCGCTCTTGACGAGATATCCTGGAAAGAGGCCGAGCTTGCAATTTATATTTCCCGCCGCGACATTGCACAGCTTAGAATGGAATTCAGCACAACGCAGCTCGTTGCTCCGATTTCCGGACAGATAACCTATGAGCTCAATATGGCGAAGGGCGCTCAGATTACCGAGGGGGTGACGGTTTTCACCGTTTCCGACACCAGTGAAATGCTTATCAGATATACCGGCGCCGGCTATGGCAAAATTCCGATAAATGCGGACGTAACTCTGTCTTTTGAGGCAAAGGACGGGAGCATTGTCGAATTTGAAGCCACGGCGATCCAGACTCCGGACACCGTGCCGGAGGGAAGCAGCGACAAGTACGCGGTCATCCTGCGTCCGGAATCCCTTCCGGACGGCGTGACGATCGGAGTGAAGCTGAACCTCTACTATGTGATCGAAAAGAGTGAAAATACGCTCTGCATCCGTACGTCTTCCATCAAGAGCGTCGGCGACAGAAAATACGTCTATGTTTTAAGGGACGGATACCGCCAGGAGCAGGACATTGTCATCGGACTTTCAACGGACTACAACACGGAAGTTCTGAGCGGATTGAGCGAGAGCGATCTTGTGATCCAGTAAAAGAAAGCTTGAGAGGTTTGAAACATGTTGCTGACGGTACTGAGGCGGCTCGCAGGCAACCGGTGGAAGGCCCTGTCGATGCTTGCCGGACTGACGCTTGCGCTGGCAATGGCGTTCAGCGTTCCCGTCTATTCCGACGCGATACTTCAAAGGCTTTTGAACAAGACCTTTGAAGACCGGCTTTTGGAGACGGAACGCTATCCCGCATATCTCTCGCTTAAATATGAAATGGCTGCAGTTGAAAAGGATGCAGTCGGCACGATGGAGACCCTGGAGAACACGTATTCCGGTATTGCCGAAAAAATCGGGCTTCCGTCGGTCGTTTCGGGAAAGTACATCAGGTATTCGATGCTTTTCAGAGATGCCGACACCCTGTCCGGACGCGAGAACCTTGTGATGTTCTATGTGCAGGATCTTGAAGACCACATCAACATTACGACGGGGCGAATGTACGATCCAACGAGAAACGACGGAGTAGTTGAAGCGGTCGTGAGGCGGACTTTTCTTGTGAATTCGGACATGACCCTGGGCGAAGTATACGAGGTGAAAAGCTCCGCAAACAGCAGTACTGTTTTCAAAATTGAGATCGTCGGCATTTTTGAAGCTTCGGACAACTCCGAATACTTCTGGTTTACGAAGTCCGACCGTTTCGGCGGAAACGTCTTTGTCGACTGCTCTTACATAAACAGTATCATGGAGACGAACCCTTCCGCAACGCGTCACATGACGCAGCTTGTCTGGTATTCGGCTTTGGACTATACCTCCATAGATATAGACGACGTATCCGAGCTTATCGCCGCTTACGAGGCTGGCAAAGAAGAGGTTATCAATGTCTCCGGCAAGGACGCGCTGACCTTCAGCGCAAATCAGACCCTCGGGACCCTTGAAGAGCTCTCGTCGAAGCTGTACGTCACGCTCTATTCGCTGCTTGTGCCTCTTTTGGTGGTCATCTCGTTCTATGTGGTGATGATCGCAAGGCTGAAGCTGAAAAGCGAACAGAACGAGATTTCCGTTATGCAGAGCCGCGGAGCCGGAAGAGGGCACATACTCAGGCTCTATCTGATCGAGAGCGTTTTGCTTGTCGGTGCGGCGGCCGTGCTCGGTCCGATACTCGGGCTGCTGATGTGCCGGATGATCGGCGCATCGAACGGCTTCCTGTCTTTTGTAAACCGTTCGGCTCTGCCTCTGAAGCTTGAGCCCGAGGCATTCCTCTCCCTTTTCATTGCGGCGCTTTTGTTCATTGTCATAACGATGATTCCGGCAGTGCTCAGCGCCGGAGTCAACATTGTGGAGAGCAAACGGCTTAAAAACATCTCGAAAACGCCGTTTTACCACAAGTATTTCCTTGACGTGCTGCTGCTGGCGGCGGGAATTTACGGATGGTATTCCATGCAGGTCAGAATGCTGCTGCTGGATTCGTCGGGAGTGCTTACTATCGAGAACACGGATATTATGATGTATGTCTCGGGAACGCTTTTTGCCCTCGGCGCGGGCATGCTGTTCCTTCGCATATATCCGTATATTCTGAGGTTTATTTTCAGGATAGGAAAGCGCGCGTGGCCGGCCTGGAGCTATTTCACCCTGAACCGTGTAAGCCGCAACCGGGAATGCGCGGGAATCATGCTGTTCATGATTCTGACGATTTCCATCGGCGTGACAAGCGCCGACACGGCAAGATCGATAAACAGATACATAGAAAAAAATATCGAGGTTCAGGTGGGCGCGGACGCCGTCTATACCCCCGTGTGGCGGAAATACGATGAAAACGGGAACTATGTCAGCGGCGCGGTCCAGAACGGAAACAAGATTGAAATTTACGACGACGGAGTTCTCGTGCAGTCCATCACCGTAAAATATCTTGAGCTTCTGACCGACTCCTTTAAGGAGTTCGGGGAGATCGAAAGCATCGCGCGGGTCTACCGCGAAGAGGACGTCACGGTAAAGCGCGATGGAAGCCAGACGCAGAATGTCGACGTTATGCTGACGGATCCGTATGAATTTGCACTTACGGCCAACTGGCCCTCAGATCTGGGAAGCTATCACATAAACGATTACGCAAACGCGTTGAACCGCTTTGAAAACAGCTGCGTCGTTTCCGTTGAGCTGATGGAAACGCTGAAGCTTGAGCTTGGCGACAGGATAAACATTCTTGTCGGTTCGGGGTATATTGAGTGCACCGTGGTTGCGGCGGTGGAATCCTGGCCCGGACTTGAAAAGTACACGAGGTACGGAAACACCGACGAGATCGTGAGAAACAAGTTTGTTATAGCGCGTCTTTCCGACTACATGGAGGAGAACGAAGTCAGACCTTACGATTTCTTCATCAAAAAGGCCGACGGAGTCAGCGACATGGAGCTTTACAATGCTCTTTACGACAGCGAGTTCGGAATGATCAACCTTGAGAGCTCCGGCGAGCGTCTGACCGACGAGAAAAATTCACCGGTGCTCCAGGGAACCAACGGAATGCTCACCGTGTCGTTTATGGCGGCGGTTGCGCTCTGCGCCGCGGGCTTCATGGTGTACTGGGTGATATCCATCAAGGAAAGAACGCTTCAGTTCGGAATATCCCGGGCTCTCGGCGTGACGCGGGCGGGCGTGATGAAAATGCTCGCGCTTGAACAGCTTCTCGTTTCCGGTGCGGCGGTTGCAGCGGGAATATTCATCGGCAGGGTGCAGAGCATCATGTTTGTTCCCTTCCTGTCAATGAACTATACCTCGGAATACGAGTCGATCGCTTTCCGCGTGCTCACCAGTTCAAGCGACCTTTTGAGAATCCTCGGTGTGCTTGGCGCAGTGCTTGCCGTGTGCCTTGCCGTGCTCTTTACCATCGTTGTCAGGCAGAAAGTCGACAGAGCGCTGAAGCTCGGAGAGGATTAAGTTATGACGGAATCGATAATCAGAACGGAAAACATTGCCCGCAGATTTGAAACGGGTAAAACCGTCTTCACGGCGCTCCGGGACATCACGATAGAAGTTCCGAAGGGAAAGCTTACGGTGCTGCGCGGACGTTCCGGCTCCGGCAAGACGACGCTTTTGAACATTTTGAGCGGGCTTGACGAGCCTTCGGAGGGAAAAGTCTTCTTTGAAGAAAAAAACATGACCGCCATGAGCCGGAACGAAAGAGACACCGTCCGGCGCAAAAACATGGGCTTTGTGTTCCAGGCGGTTGCGCTTATTCCGGACATGACGGCGCTGGAAAACGTGGAATACGGTCTGCGGATTTCAGGCGTTAAGGGGGCGGAAGCGACCCGAAGGGCAAAGAAATGCCTTGAGCTTGTCGGACTTGCCAAGCGGATGGGCCACTATCCCGTCCAGCTTTCCGGAGGCGAGCAGCAGCGCGTCGCGATTGCGCGCGGTATTGCCCACAACCCTCCGCTGCTGTTTGCCGACGAGCCTACGGCGGAGCTGGATACCGCCATGGGAATACAGGTCGTGGATCTCTTCAGAAGGCTGATTTCCGAAAAAGAGATGACTGTTCTCATGACGACCCACGATCCGCATATGCTGGAGCTTGCGGACAAAGTCTATACGCTGTCGGATGGGGTGATCACAGATGGCAATGATTGAATGCGAGAACCTTGTTAAGATATACAAGACGCGCGACATTGAAGTCATGGCGCTTCAGGGGCTCGACCTCAACGTCGAGGAAGGCGAGCTCATGGCGATGATCGGAAAGTCCGGTTCCGGAAAATCGACGCTGATGAACCTACTGGGCGGGCTCGATTCGCCCACGGCGGGAAAGCTCCGGGTCGACGGGATCGACATGACCAGGATCACGAAAAAGGGGCTTGTGCGCTACAAGCGCGAAACGGTAGGCTTTGTGTGGCAGAACAATGCAAGAAATATGCTCCCATATCTTACTGCGGAAGAGAACGTCATGCTTCCGATGTGCTTTTCGGGAACGAAAAAGCGCCGGGAGCGGGCCCTTGAGCTTCTGGAGATGGTCGGACTTGCAAAGCGCCGGGGCAATAAACTGACCGAGCTTTCCGGCGGCGAACAGCAGCGCGTTGCGATTGCGATCGCCCTTGCCAATTCACCGAAGATTCTGCTTGCGGATGAACCGACGGGCGCGGTGGATACCCAGACCTCGGACATGATCTTTGACCTTTTCAGGGATCTGAACCGAAACGCGAAGCTGACCATTGTGACCGTGACCCACGACCGGAGACTTTCCGGAAAGGTCGACAGAGTCGTCAACATCCGCGACGGAAAGACCAGCTCCGAGTTTATACGCAACATAAGCTACGCCGCCGAGCTTGCCGCAATGCAGTCCCAGGCAAACGCGGAGCGGAACGAGCACACCCATACGGAGCTTATCGTGCTGGACCGCGCAGGCCGGCTTCAGCTTCCGGCGGAGTACATCTCCGAACTCCGGCTTTCGACGCCGGGAAGAGTCCGGGCGGACATCGAAGAGGGCCGCATCGTTCTTGCAAAGGAACAGGAAAAAAACGAAGCGTAAATTTCCGAAAAGCGCGCTGGGCATAAAACTCAGCGCAGCCCGGAATAAAGCGGATCCCCGGATACATTGAGCTTTGCTCGGTATCCGGGGATCCGTATTTGTGTGTTTTTTTGAGAAAAGCGTCGGAGCAGGACAAAAGTGATTTTTAATCCGTAAAAAAGCTGAAAGCCGGAAAATCTCAGTTGTCGGTATAGCTTGAACGGGGCTCCACAAGGAAGGAGAAGGGGCGGCGGCGGATATGCCAGTTTTCGGTGACGATATTTCCGAACAAACCGAAATCCGCGCGGCCGGAAAGCTCTTCGTCAATGGCGCGGGCGTTTTCTTCGACGGTTCCGGCGCAGGTAAAGAGGCGTTTGTATGCGGGACTGCGGTCATAGCGCAGCGTGCGGTGAATTATGCTGAAAAACCACAGCGACCATATGACAAGAATAACGGAGGAAAAAGCGATGTCGGTTGTGAGCGAGGAAAACGCGTCCCCCGTTGTATCCATTATCACGGGGAGAACATCTTCCAGCTCCACATCCGAATTTTCGGTGACGGCAATTTTTATGTCGGCGGGAAGATATCCGATTGTGCCCGTAAGAACGTCGACGGGTTCAAGCTTGCTGCGCTTGACGATCATAAGCTTTCCGTTCAGTCTGGCATAGACGTATTCGATGGAAGCCGAGACGTTTCCGCTTTTTTCCATGGCGGAATAATTTGTCTCGGTTATTGCGTCGGGTTTAAGACTCAAAAGGCACGAGCCGTCCTTGACGTACATGAGCCGTTTGAGCCGGATGTCCGCTTCAAAGGCGGAGGAGTTTTCGTGGTTTGCGCTGAAAGAAAGCTCCGTAAGCTCTGTTTCGGGATTCGTTATGGAGGCGATCTCATCAACGGTAACTTCGGCGGCGCCGCGGAATTTTGCGGCGGCCAGAGTGACGGTGTGGCGGGTGTCAAGAAGAACTATTGCGACCAGCACAGCTGCGGCAAGAACGATCCGGGATATGTTGACTCTTCGGATTTCGCGGCGGAAAAAGCTTTTTTCAAATGTCCAGTCTTTCAATTTACCATCACCTTTCAGCGAATCATTATATCATCAAAGGGCGGAGTTTTCAAGGCAATTGTATAAATGAGATAAAAATTAACATTTGTCCGAAAGTCAATATGTGTAACGGTGAAAAATTCAAATAAAGCCTTGACAAATACGCAAAACGGTGGTAAAATAAACGGGCTAATAAAGAAGGAACCTTCCTCACCCTGTCCGCGGATAAATGCGGCTGCGGTTCAATATTTTCCGTTTCCCGTGCGGTGCGCGGCGGACGGAGCGTTTGACGGCGGAAGGAATTTGTCTTTCGCCGCTTGTTTTTTGATAAGCGGTATATAATAAAAAAATTTGGGGGTGTTTGCCATTCCGAAAAACGAGCATATGATCAACGAGGAGATCCGCGACGAAAAAGTCCGTCTTATCTCCGAAACAGGCGAGCAATTGGGCGTCATGTCCGCCCGCGAAGCCCAGCTTGCCGCACGGGACGCAGGGCTTGACCTTGTCAAGATCGCTCCGGGTGCGGTTCCGCCCGTCTGCAAGATCATGGATTACGGCAAATTCAAATTTGAACAGACAAAGAGACAGCGCGAAGCGAGAAAAAATCAGAACACAGTGGAAACCAAGGAGATCAAGTTCCGTACTGCCGGCGTCGGCGACCACGATTACGATTTCCGCCTCCGCGCCGCTTTGAGATATCTTGAAGACGGGAACAAGGTCAAGGTCACGGTCCAGTTCCGCGGCCGCGAAATGACGCACACCGACCTTGGAACCGCCCTGCTGGCAAAGTTTGCGGACGCCTGTTCCGAGAAGGGCGTCATCGAAAAGCCGGCAAAGCTTGAAGGACGCAATATGAGCCTCATCATTGCTTCCCGCGCCAACAAATAAATCATTTTCCGAAAAACGTAGAAAGCGCGGGCCTTGCTCCGCTTGATATATGAAAGGAGTCGTAAGACTATGCCAAAGCTGAAGACCCATAAGGGTACCGCGAAGAGATTTTCGCTTACAAAGACCGGTAAGGTCAAGCGCAACCACATGCTCAGGAATCATATTCTTTCAAAGAAGACCACAAAGAGAAAGCGCAACCTCCGCAAGACCGGCTACGCCGCCGCGGCGAACGCACCCACTCTTAAGCAGCTCCTGCCCTACGCCTGAGCGCGCACAAATACTGACTGATTGAAAGGATTGAGATAAAATGGCAAGAATTAAGGGCGCGTTGATGACCCGCAAGAGAAGAAAGAAGATCATCGGTCTCGCAAGAGGCTATTGGGGAACCAAATCCACCCACTACAAGGTTGCTAACCAGCAGGTCATGAAGTCCCTGAAGTACGCTTATACCAGCCGCAGACTGAAAAAGCGCGACTTCCGCAAGCTCTGGATCAGCCGTATTTCCGCTGCCTGCAAGGTCAACGGCATCAACTATTCCCGTTTCATGAACGGTCTCAAGAAGGCCAACGTCGTTCTGAACAGAAAAATGCTCGCCGACATTGCCCACACCGATCCCCAGGGCTTTGCAAAGCTTGTCGAGACCGCAAAGGCAGCTCTCTGAGCCGGATTGACCTTTTAACAAAAAAGTGTTTTCTTTTTGATACGTACCCCCAATACCGGACACCCGGTATTGGGGGTATTGTCATGGAAGAAAGGGCGTTTTCTTTTTGCCGGTAAAGTCCGCCGCGCGTCAGAGTTTTCAGGCCGATCTATATGAAAATCCCCCGATACCGGACGTTTGGCATCGGGGGAAGACGCGTTATTTTTTTTGGCCGGCCGCAGTTTGGAGCGCGGGGAAGGATCAGTAATAATTTCTGTCGTTTCTCTGGCGCTGGGCTCTGGCGGCGCGTTCGGCGGCGGCACGGGCGCGGGCCTTTCTCTTGCGGTTTCTCTTGACCTGCTTGATGATCACCAGCGTCAGGAGGAATATGAGTATCAATCCTGCGACGCAGGCAATAATTATAAGGAGAACCTTCAGCAGAGTCAGGATGAACTTCTTGAAGCCTCCTCCGGAGCCGGAGGAACCGCCGGTGCTTTCGCCCGTATAGTTGGTGACGACGTTTCCGGCCTCGTCGGTAATGGGATTTCCGTCGCCGTCGGTGGCGATGGAGCCGGTGGCTGCGGGATCGGCAGTAGCGGTGCCGGTAGCGTCGAGCCGGATGTCAGCCGTCAGAAGGACGTCTCTGAGGAGAACTTCATAGGTTCCGTCGGACAGCCTGTAACAGATATTCGCCGTGTACTCCATCGGGGAGTTTTTTTCGATTGAAGAGGGAAGCGCCTCGGCGACGGCTTCGACATTGTCGGAGCTGCGGTCGGCGGCGAGGAGAACGTTTACCGTTTCGTTTGCGACGGAGAAGACGACGGAGCCGACTTTGACGCCGTTTTCGGTAAGGGGAATCGAACCGCTGGCGAAATCGCTTCCGGCAATGGAAACTTCGGTGAAACCGTCGAACCCGTACTCAAGAAGCGCCGCCGCGTCGGCATAGAGATTTGCTTCGCTGTCCGCTTCGGCAACGACGGCAATAAGCGTGCGGTTGTCGCGGACGGCTGCGGTGGCGATTATATAGCCGTCGTCCGTCGAATATCCGATCGTGCCGCCGAGGGTGCCGTCAAAAGCGTATTCGGAGGCATTGTGGTTCATCAGGCAGCGGGTCTTGTAGTTTCTGGTGTTGTTGTTGTAGTTCGTGGGGAGGATCGTGCACTCCTGCATTCCGAATATTTTGGAGAAATCGGAGTTGGAAAGCGCGTTGCGAAGAATCATGGCCATGTCGTAAACGGTGGATTTCTGGCCGTTTTCGGGAAGGCCGCTCGGGTTGACGAAGGAAGTGTTTTTGAGTCCGAGCTCTTCGGTCTTGCTGTTCATCTTTTTGACAAATGTGTCGATGTCTCCGCCGAGCTTCTCGGCGATGACGTTGGAAGCGTCGTTTGCGGAGTTGAGTATCATGCCGCAGAGGCAGTCCTCAAGGGTGATCTGCTCTCCGGCGACAAGGTCCATGCTGCGGTATCCGGTTCCGAGGGGAGCCAGCGCGTCGGACGTGACCGTGAGCTTGGTGCTCAGAGGTGTGCCGCTTTCAACCGCGACAAGGGCGGTCATAAGCTTTACAAGCCCGGAAGGAGAGATCGATTCGTCCATGCCCTTGCTGTAAAGAACCTGGCCCGTCGTCGAGTCAATGAGCACCGCGTATTCGGACATGGCCGTCGGTTCGGCAAAGGCCGGGAGCGCTGCGGCGAGAAGCGTGAAAAGGGCAAGCACCGTGCAGAGAAGTCGTTTTCCGAGTATTGATTTACCCGTCATTATATGAACACCTCCGTTTTGGATTTTCAACTGTGCAATACAGCTATTATATACCATATATTTAACAACAAAAACCTCATTTTGTCAAGTCCAATTTGTGAGTGAAGCCCGAAGAATACAACATATTCCTTGACAGCAGGGGCTCGCTGTGCTAAAATCAGACGTAAAGGATTTGAATGACAACAGCTTGTAAGGGAGAGTTTTGGTTATGAAGGGTTATGATAACTTTTGTTTTTCCGTCTTCATGACAGTTGGCTGTGTTAACAAAATGTTCGGAGATAACGGAGACCCCGAGGCGCAGTTTGCCTATTATTCAAAATATACCAGGTTTGAAAAAGTGTACCTTGAATGCTTCCGCGGGGAAGCGGCGCCACTTGACCGGCTTTTGAAGGCAAAGGAGTTTTTCGAGTCCCGCGGCGTGCGCACCGCAACGGCCATCATGCCGTCGTATTCCCCTCATTTCGACTGTTCGGCGAGGATGCTGTGTTTTACAAACCCGGACGTCAGAAAGCTTTTTTCGGAATACATCGCTTCGATGGCTCAGTATTTCGACGAGATCATGATCGACGACTCCCTCTCCACGGACTGCACCTGTGAGCGATGCCGGAAGGCAAAGGGAGACCGCACCTGGCAGGAGTTCCGCCTTTCGCTTATGACGGATTTCTGCCGGGACTGTATCGTCGCCCCGGCGAAGGCCGTGAACCCCAGTGTGAAGATAACTTTGAAGTATCCCACATGGCACGAAAGCTTCCAGGTTCTGGGCTATAACACGGAGACCCAGCCGGCCATGTTCGACAATATCTATTCGGGAACCGAGACGCGCCACACGCGCTATTCGCTGTTCCGCAATCCGCGCTACACCTCCTATTCGCTGATACGCTATCTCCAGAGCCTTCCGCCCCACAACAACCGGGGGGGCTGGTTCGATTCCATCCAGTGCGGAAACGACATGAATGTTTTCAGCGAGCAGGCCGAGCTCACTCTTATGGCTTCTCCGGAAGAGATGACGCTTTTCTGCTGGGAGCTTAACTACGACACGATGTACACTCCGGTGCTGGGCTATTTCTGCGACAGAACCGACCGCTTCCTCGGAAAGCTCGGAAAGCCCGTCGGCATTCCGGTCTATTTGCCGTATCATTCCAGGGGGGAGGACCATGTTTACGACTTCCTCGGTATGTGCGGCGTTCCGGCGGACCCCACCGTCGAGTTTCCCTCGCAGCCCTGCCTTGTGATGCTGACGGCGGCTTCGGCCTGCGACCCGGACATCATAAGAAAAATCGGAGACCACCTTTTGAAGGGCGGACACGTGGTCATGACCTCGGGCTGCCTTGAAAGGCTTCAGGACGCCGGAGCGGCGGAGTTCACCGCCATGCGCGTCACCTCCGCCAGACAGAGCGGGAACGAATTCGGCGGGTTTGACTCGGGCTGGGGAACGGACTGCGCCTATTACCGCGCCAGCCACGACATTTCCCTTCCGGTCATTGAATGGATGACCAACGAAAACGAGTTCTTTGCGGTTCAGACCAATGACTGTTCGCCCAATATACTGCTTTCCAGAAGCTGGTACGGAAAGGGAAAGCTCTGGATACTGAACGTGCCGGACAGCATGTCTGACTGGTACGATATTCCGGCTCCCGTCATGGGATACGTCCGCAAATATCTTTCGAGGAATATGCCCGTCTGGATTGAAGGCCAGAACCGTATTGCAGTTTTCCCGAAGGACAACAACACCTTTGCGGTGAAATCCTTCCTTGAACACGGCTCTGCGGCGCTCATTCACGTTAAGGGAACCCCGGAAAAGCTCAGAAGCCTTGTCACCGGCGCGGTCCATGCCCCCTATACCGTTGTCCGCGGCCGTAACGCCGGTGCCGCGGCAGAGGAAACCCCGGAGCTGAGTGAGGACATGACTGAGACCGTGTTCCGCGTGCCGCTTGAACCGCAGACCCTGGAGGCGTTCATTTGGGAGTGAAGAACCTTGGAATAAGAAAATACCTGTTTGCAATATGCGCTGCGCTGTGCGTTTCGGCGCTGCTTTCCGGGTGCTTTTTTGAGCGCTCCGGGGACTCTCCGGAGGATATGCTGGCCTATGTGGGAGAAGACGGGCTGTATATGTATTATATGGAGAGCAAAGAGAGCGCGCTGATCGCCGCGGGAGAGCATATCTTTTCGCCGAAGATATCTCCCGACGGGAAATACGTATATTTCAACAGGAGCAGCGACATCTTCGTCGTCCCCGTGTCCGGGGGAACGGCCGCGCTGGCGTCTCCGGATGCGAAGTTTGTGTGTTTTTCGTCCGGAAGGATGATCTCGTGCTCGTATTCCGGCGGCGTCCGCGCCTACGACCCGGAAACCGGCGTGACTGAAACGCTTTTTACGGCGGCGGACGGCTGTTTTGTGGACTCGGCGCTTATTTCTCCGGACAAGGTAAGACTTGCCGCCGGAGTGCGCTATGTGGATGTGGGCGTAGACCGGCCGGAAGGGCTCTATGTCAAAAACAGGGGGCTTCCGGAGCCGGAAAAATTTTCTTCGGAGAGCATATGCGGAAGAAGCGACTGGCTTGTGGAGCCGCTGTGCTGGTCTTCGGACGGCGGGGCTCTTCTGCTTGCCTGCGGAGCTGCGGGAGAGAAAAGACCCCAGCTTTTCAGTCTTCCCGTGATCGAGGGGGCTTCGTCCCTCCTCGGCGGGAAAAATGTGGCATATAAAGCCGAAAGCGACTATTCCGTCTCTTCGGACGGCTCGCACGCCGCTTTTCTGACTTACAGATACGAGGAGGATGAGCTCGAGACGATATGCGTCGTGGATCTGACAAAGCTCAGATTCTCGTACATCCCGTCGGGATTTTCCGGAGTCAGCGGGACGGCCGTTTCCTCCGACGGAAGCGTTGTCGCATATACCGCGGCGGGAAACGGAGCCGGAGACAGGGGCGTCTATGTTTACGCCAATGACAACACCATCTGCGTTGTGGAGAGCAGCGCCGGAACGGAATACGCCGCGCCGCTTTTTTCCGCAAACGATTCGGCGCTGTTTTTTGTCGGCTGGGGCGAAAGGCTTCTTGCCGAAACAGATGCGGACGGAAACGCCGTGGGGACATATACTGCGGTCGTTGCGTCGGTCTATACCGCGGCGGCCAACACCTCCGGATGCACCCGGATTCTGGACGGCTTGAAATTTCCGGACGGGGTTTACACCGGAAGCTGGTACGATATGTATGATTTTTTTGAATATATTCCCGAAGAACAGAGGTGAATGAGTTTGAAAATATCTGAGCTTTTGGAATATCTCGACAGTTGGGCGCCTTTCTCAAGCGCAAAGGAGTTTGACAACTGCGGGCTTCTCGTCGGAGACCCGGAGGCAGAGACGAAAAAGGTGATGCTTGCGCTGGATCTCACGGAGGAGATACTGGATGAAGCCGCGGAAGCGGGGGCAGGAGCCGTTCTGACTCATCATCCGCTGATTTTCCGCGCTGTGAAAAGCTTCACTTCGGACGCCCTTCCCTGGCAGGCCGCAAAGCGGGGCGTCGCCGTGATCGCGTGCCATACGAACCTTGACGCCGCGCCGGGAGGGGTCAACGACACGTTTATTCGTGCCATCGGACTGAAAAAGGTCGGAGTTGTGCCGGACACGGACGGCTGCTGCGCTCTTTGCGCCTGTCCTGAGGAGATATCCGCTCCCGCGGCCCTGGCCGGGAGAGTCAGAACTGCGGCCGGGCTGCCCTTTGTGCGGCTTATCGACGGGGGAAGAGCCGTCGGGACCGCCGCGGTCTGCTGCGGAGGCGGCGCATCGTTCGTGGAGGCGGCCATGGCGGCCGGAGCGGACGCGCTGATTACGGGGGATATAAAGTATTCCCAGGCGGTCGACGCGTTCCGGGCGGGCTTTACCCTTATCGACGCCGGCCATTACGAGACGGAGCGACTTGTCCTTCCCGTTGTGAAAGAGCGGCTTTCGGAACGGTTTAGGGACTGCCGGTTTGAAATTGCCCAATCCTGCCGTCCGTTTTTTAAGTACATAGGAGAAAAATGAGGTCAAAACGCGAAAAACTGCTCTTTGCCGCCGCTCTTGCGGTTTTGCTTGCGGCAGTGGGGCTTGTCGGGGCCTCTTTGATCCGGCTTGAAAAAAACAGCGTTCTCGGAGTTGAGATACGGGATGATGCGGATGGGAACGCCGAAGGGGAGCTTGCTTTTTCGCTTCTCTTAAACGGCGCCGCCGCCCCGTACGACAGTTATACCGACACCTATTACATCCCTCAGACACTCGATCGGGCGGGATGGAGCGGTGCTCTTTCGACTGCGGAGGGGTATGAACTGTCTTTTGTTCCCGACGAGTTTTTTGAATACCGGCCCAGCGCCCTGGAATACTGCCATGTGTTCAGGCTGTGCGTGTCGGACGGAACGGTTACGGACGCTGTGAACGTGATGTTCACGGGGCTTCCGGCGCTTTGCCTCGAAAGCTCGGGTGAAATGCGGCTTTTCTGTCCCGACGGAAGCGGAGAAAAGGGTGCGCGGACGGTTGTTTCCGCCTGTGAATTCCATGTCCGGGGGTACGAATCGGAGCTCTGGCCCAAAAGCTCCTGGAAGCTGACACTTTTTGATGAGAACGGCGCTTATTACCGGGCGCAGCTTCTCGGAATGCGTGCCGACGACGACTGGATACTGATGCCGATGTACGGCGACAGAACCAAGGTGCGCGAAAAACTTGCGATGGACCTCTGGAACGGGATCGCGGCGACAAACCCGTACGCTCTCGAGAGCGGAGCGAACGCGGAATATGTGGAGGTTTTCATCGACGGAAACTATGCCGGGCTTTACCTTCTGGCACAGAGAGTGGATGCGAAGCTTTCCGGAGGGGACGCCGACGACACGGTGTACCTCTTTGACGGGCCGGACGTTCCGGAAGCCGAAGATTTTCTGCTGACCGAAAGCTTTTTCTGCCGGGACGTTGAGCTGCGTTCTACCCACGCGTTTTTTGAATCCGGGCTCTGGGACAGCTGCGCGCTCTGGACGGGAATGGTGTTTGGCGGAACGGGAACGGAAGCTCTGCCCCGGGTCCAGCGGCCGTCGAACATCTGCGACTACTATATTTTTACGTCGCTTGTGTCGTCTGCCCGGTACGGATTTCAGAGTTTTTATCTTACCGCTCACGACAATTACGGAGAGCTTTCTTACACGGTTATCCCGACGGATTTCAAGTTCAGCTTCGGGTGCGGCTTTTCGGAACTCAAGTTCTGCAACAATACCGTGTACTCCGGGGAAAGCGCCGCACTGCCGACCGCCTGTCCGGTTTTTGAGGCATACGCGTCGGTTTTTCCGGAAAAAGCGGAAGAGCAGCTTTGCAGAAGATATCTGGAGCTTGAAAAAATTCTGGACGCGGAAAAAATCTGCGGCGCGGCGCAGGCGCTGAGATCGGAACTTGTCCGTTCCGGCGCGGCGGAGCGGGACAGGGCGCGCTGGCCGGAAAGCGATTACGGAGCGGGAATGGACGAGCTTTGCCGGTATATCGAAGCAAGGCTTGAATACATGGATTCGGAGTTTTCGGCAGACTGATTATGGCGATTCGTTTTGAAGAAAAATACATATGCTCCGAGGGCGAACTGAGGATCGTCTCTGCCGGAGCGGGCGGGCTTTTGCGCCGGGACGTCCACGGACAAAACGGAAGATATGCGGTGAGAAGCCTCTACTTTGACAGTGCGGATGACAAGTGCCTTGAACAGAACGAGGACGGCACGGATTTCCGGAAAAAATACCGTCTTCGGCTTTACGACGGGAATCCGGACTTTCTCCGGCTTGAAGTGAAGTTCCGCCGGGGAGATACTTCGGAAAAGACATCCGTGCCGGTTTCGCGGGAGACTGCCGACGCGCTCATATCCTGCCGGGCGGAGCCGGGAAACAGGGATTATCCGCCGGCGGTCAGGGAGCTTGCTTTTTTGTGCCGGGCGGAGGGGTTTCGGCCCGCGGCTCTTTGCGAGTACACCCGCGAGGCGTACACCGGAGAACCGGGACATGTGCGGATTACGCTTGACCGGTCGCTTCGGACTCTGCGCGGCGCGGAACAGTTTTTTGACGTTTCTCTGAAAAATGCCGTCCCGGTGTTTCCCGTGGGAACGGGGCTGCTGGAAGTGAAATATACGGCTCTTCTGCCGGCGTGGATATCAAACGCGGTGATACCGGCAAACCTGCGGCGAACGGCTTTTTCAAAGTACCGTATGAGCCGTCTCAGTCCTTTTTTTGAATCCGAACAGGGGGAAAAAATATGTTTGACCAGATAATCGCATCCTTCCGCGACGGGCTTTCCACGGCTGACGTGGGAACGGCGCGCATTATTGCGAGCCTGCTTGCTTCGGTTGCTTCTTCGCTCTACATATATGCGGTATACAGGATAGTATGCCGCAGAAGCGGATCGTATTCACCGGAATTCAACAAAAGCTGTGCGCTTATGGCCGTTGTGACTTGCGGCGTGATCCTTGCAATGCAGTCGAGCCTCATAATTTCGCTGGGAATGGTCGGCGCGCTGTCGATAATCCGCTTCAGAAACGCAGTGAAGAGCCCGACGGATATGCTCTTTCTCTTCTGGTCGTTTGCTTCGGGCATTGTCTGCGGAACGGGGCTTTATCACATCGCGCTGTTCATGGCCCTTTTGCTGACGGCGGGGATACTTCTTCTGGATTTTGTGCCGGTTTTGGCCGCGCCGATGCTTCTGATCGTTTCCGCGGAGAATCAGGAGATCAATTCCGCGATGGTTCCGGTTCTGAAGCGGTATGCCAAGGGGGCGCGGGTGCGTTCAAGGTCGGTAACTCCCGAACGGGTGGAAATGATCGTGGAGCTCAGAGTGAAGGATGAATTCGGGCTTGTGAGAGCCGTTGCGGCGATACCCGGAGTCACCGGCGTGACGCTTATGACCCATTCCGGCGAGCTGCGCGTCTGACGATGGAGCTTTCGTATAAGTATAAGGATAAGTTATATCAGGAGGATACTATGAAATATGAAAACAACTGGGAGTCGCTGAATTCCCGCCGGGTGCCGGCCTGGTTTGAAGACGCCAAATTCGGGATCTTCATACATTGGGGCCTCTATTCCGTTCCGGCGTATGCCCCTTTCGGGGATTACGCAGAGTGGTACGGATGGCCGCTGAGACTGGAAAATCCCAGCGAGCGCCAGAAAATGTACGTTGACTACCACAAAAAGCGCTACGGCGAGAATTTCAGATACGAGGACTTCGTTTCCGGATTTACCGCCGAGAACTTTGACGCGGACGAGTGGGTCGGGCTTTTCCGGAAGTCCGGTGCGAAGTATATGAACCTTGTCAGCAAGCACCACGACGGGTTCTGTCTTTACAAAACGGATTACGCATGGAACTGGAACAGCTGGGACGTGGGCCCGCACAGGGATTTCTGCGCCGAGCTTAAAGCGGCGTGCGACAGGACGGATGTGCGCTTCGGCGTTTACCATTCGGTTTACGAGTGGTTCCATCCGCTCTACCTTGAAAATCCGGAGCGCTACGCCCTTGAGCACCTTATACCGATGCTCAAGGAGATCGTCACAAAGTATGAGCCCGCCACGCTGTTCACCGACGGGGAATGGGACCACGAGAGCTCCGTCTGGCATTCCACCGAGTTTCTACAGTGGCTCTACAACGAGAGTTCGGTCAGGGATTTCATCGTTCCCAACGACCGCTGGGGAAAAGAGACCCGCGGCCGTCTCGGCGGGAACTTCACCACGGAATACGGACTGATCGAAGCGGGACGCACTGCGGCGGAGCTCGACAGGGTTTCCGAAGAGTGCCGGGGAATCGGAGCCTCGTTTGGCTGGAACAAATTTGAAAGACCCGAGCACTATCTTACCGAGAAGGCGCTCATACATATGTTTGTTGACCTTGTGGGCAAGGGGAGCAATCTGCTTTTGAACGTCGGCCCGACGCCTGACGGACGCATCCCCGTTATCATGCAGGAGAGGCTCCTTCAGATCGGCCGGTGGCTTGACGTCAACGGAGAGGGCATCTACGGAAGCCGAAAATATCTTCCGGGAGCCTCCGGCGACGTGCGCTATACCAAAAAGGGCGATGCGGTTTATGCCTGGCTTCTGCGTTCGCCGTTCAAACCCGTCACTCTGGATATTCCCTACTCCGAAAATGCGGAAGCGTCCATGCTTGGACTTCCCGGAGCGAAGCTCACCGTGGAAAACGAAGACGGAAAGATCCGCGTTTCTTTCCCGCCGATCGACCCCGACGAGCTGCCCTGCCGCTGCGCTTACGGCATAAAGATCAGAGTTTGATAAGTTAAAGGTTCCGGACAAGGCCGGAGATGAAAAGCCCCGTTTCTTTTTTGAAGAGAAACGGGGCTTTTCGGTTCGCATCTGACAAATGTTTTGCGCCGGACGGGCTTTATTTCCGGGAACTTATGTGGTATAATTGAAATACACATCCTGACGGGAGGCAATATAAATGGCAAACAGCACAATTAAAAACGCATGCTTTCATCATATCGCTCTGAGAGCGGCGGATTACGACAAAACGGTTGAGTTTTACACGAAGGCTCTGGGAATGGAGCTTGTACGAAGCTGGGGAGAAGGCGACAGACGCGTGTGCATGGTCGGTATCGGCGACGGCGGCTGTGTTGAAATATTTGCCCGCGGAAGCGCGGCGGAGGAGGCGGACGGCGAGTTTTTCCACCTTGCGATCGGAACTTCCGACGCGGACGGAGCCTATGCCGCTGCGATTGCCGGAGGCGCGGTTACGGATAAAGCGCCCTACGATACGGTCATTCCCTGTCACCAGGGGGATCTTCCGGTCAGAATTGCCTTTGTAAAGGGTCTGAACGGGGAAACGATCGAATTTTTCAGCCCGAAGGAATGAACTCCGGGTTTCGGAACGGAAGGGATTTTTAACGATGAAGAGAATAAGCATTGGCGGAGCCTTTGAGGCGTCCGCGGTCGCTTTGGGACTTTGGCGCGTGGGCGGAATGGAACAGCGCGACGTCACCGCGCTTGTGTCCGCGGCAATAGAGAACGGAATAGATTTTTTTGACACCGCGGACATTTACGGCGGCGGAAAGAGCGAGGAGCTTTTGGGACGCGCCGTGCGGGAGCTGGGTGTGCGCGAATCCGTGAAGATACAGACAAAAGCCGGGATTCGCCGCGGAATGTACGATTTTTCGGCGGAATACCTCAGGTCTGCCGTCGAGGCAAGCCTGAAGAGGCTCGGCCTTGACTATATCGACGTGCTTCTTCTGCACAGAAACGACGCTCTGGGCGAGCCGGAAGAAGTTGCGGAAGTCTTTGAAGAGCTCCGAAGCCGCGGGCTTGTGCGCCGTTTCGGAGTCAGCAACCACACGGCCGGTCAGATGGAGCTTTTGAACCGCTCTCTCTCGGATCACATCGTTGCGAACCAGATGCAGTTTAGCGTTGTGAATGCGGGGATGGTGGACCAGGGGATATATGTCAACACGACGCTGCCGCAGGCCTGTGGACGCGACGGAGGCGTTCTCGACTACTGCCGGCTCAACAAGGTCACGGTTCAGGCGTGGAGCCCGCTGCAGTACGGGTTCTTTGAAGGCTGTTTCCTGGGAAATGAGAAATTTCCCGAGCTGAACGCCGTGCTTGACCGCCTGTCCGCGGAAACGGGCTTTACCCCCGCGGCGCTGGCTTTCGCGTGGATTCTGCGCCATCCGGCCAACATACAGGCAATTTCGGGAACAACGTCGGTTTCGCACATCAAAGACATCTGTGCCGCCTCCGATTACAGAATGAGCCGCGCCGACTGGTACGGGCTCTATTCCGCGGCGGGACACAAGCTTCCATGACATATCTTGACAACGCGGCGACGACGCAGGTGTGTTCCGCGGCGCTGGAAGCTTTTGAACGTGCGGCAGAGGAGACTTTCGGAAATCCGTCCTCGCTGCACTCTGCGGGCTTTGCTGCGGAGCGGACGGTGGATGAAGCCAGAAAAACTCTTGCCTCGGTTTTGGGCGGAGCTCCCGACGAGCTGGTGTTCACTCCCGGAGGCACTTTCAGCGACAATCTGGCCGTTCTCGGCGGCGCAAGGAGAAACTGCCGCATCGGAAAGCACATTGTCACAACCCGGATCGAGCACGACGCCGTTTTGAACGCGGCTGCCGCGCTGGAAAAAGAGGGCTTTGAGGTGACCCGTGTCGCTCCGGGACCGGACGGAAGAGTGCGCGCGGAAGACGTCCTTTCCGCCGTGCGCAGCGACACCGTGCTTGTTTCGGTGATGCTTGCAAACAACGAGCTCGGAACGGTTCAGCCTGTTGCGGAGATCGCAGGAGAACTGAAAAGAAGAAAGAGCCGTGCGCTTTTGCACACCGACGCAGTGCAGGCGTTCTGCAAAATTCCGTTTTCGGTCAAAACTCTCGGAGCGGACCTTGTGGCTGTCAGCGGGCACAAGGTCCATGCGCCGAAGGGCGTGGGGGCGCTTTGGGTCCGGAAGGGCGTGAAGCTTTCGCCGATAACCTTCGGCGGAGGGCAGGAAAAGGGCCTTGCTCCCGGAACGGAGCCGGTGCCGCTGATCGCGGCTTTCGGCGCGGCGGTCGCGGCCCGGGACAAAAGCGGCAGAGCCGTGAAGCTCAAGGAGTACGCTCTTTCTCTTCTGGAGCGCATAGACGGCCTGAAAGTGATATCAAGAGGAGATACGGGCGTATGCATGGTGAGCCTTCCGGGCTTCCGTTCGGAGACTCTGCTCCACAGGCTTTCTGCGGAACAGATATACGTTTCGTCCGGCTCCGCCTGCGGACGGGGAAAGCCGAGCCATGTGCTCAAGGCGCTTGAACTTGAAGCGAAGACGCTTGACGGAGCGCTTCGCATAAGTTTTTCGGCATACAACACAGAGGAGGACGCCGTGAGGCTTGCGTCGGCGCTGGAACGCGCGGCGGGTGAACTTGCCCACGCATAAGAAAAAATGATGGAATATAAAGAGATTATACTTTTGAAATTGGGCGAGATCGTCCTTAAAGGGCTGAACCGCTCCAGCTTTGAACAGCAGCTCCTTACGAACGTGCGATACCGCCTTTCCAGAATAGGCAGTTTTCACGTCAGCATCATGCAGTCGACCGTTTATATCCGCCCGACGGATGCACAGGCGGAGGAGAGAATCGGCGAGGCGGCGGAGGCAATGTGCCTTGTGTACGGCGTTGTGGTCGTGTGCCGCGCGGCAGAGTGCGAAAAGGACATGGCGACCATACTGAAGCTTCTTCCGGGGTACTGCAAAGATGCGCTTTTGGGCGCGGAGACTTTCAAGGTTCTTGTCCGGCGTTCGGACAAGAAATTCCCCTTCACTTCCCCGGAGATCGCCGGAGAGGCGGGGGGAGTTCTTCTGGACGCTTTCCCCCACCTTCGCGTGGACCTGGAAAAGCCGGACATGACGGTCTATGTCGAGATCCGCGACCATGCGGCCTATATCCACGCCGGACGTCTTGCCGGAGCGGGAGGAATGCCGGTCGGCACCGGGGGAAAGGGTCTTCTCATGCTCTCCGGCGGCATCGACAGCCCGGTTGCGGGTCATATGCTTGCAAAGCGCGGGGTGAGGCTGACTGCGGTTCACTTTGAAAGCCCGCCGTACACCTCCGAACGCGCCCGTCAGAAAGTTCTGGACCTTGCCGATGCGATGAGCGCCCGATGCGGCCGGATCCAGCTTTTTGTGGTCAACGCCGCGCCTGTCATGGAAGCGCTTCGGGACGCCTGTCAGGAAGACCTGTTCACACTGCTCCTGCGGCGCATGATGATGAGAATATCCTGCAAAATTGCCGCCAGAGAGGGCTGTGAGTGCATTATAACAGGCGAAAGCCTGGGACAGGTCGCCAGCCAGACGATGAAATCCCTGGCCGTCACATCTGCCGTGTGCGACAGGCTGCTTTTCCGGCCGCTTATAGGCATGGACAAGGAAGAGATAATACAGATTGCACGCGCGACGGACACTTTTGAGATATCGACCCGCCCCTTTGAGGACTGCTGTACCGTTTTCACGCCGAAGCATCCCAACACCAAGCCCCGGCTCGAGCGGCTTGAGGCCGAGGAAGCCAAGCTCGACTTTGAACCTCTTCTGGATGCGGCCATCGAAGCGGCGGAGCGCATTGTCGTCGGCGGCGGGAACCGCGCCGACTAAGGAGAGGAAGGTAATATCTTGAACGCAGAGCTTGTCGCCGTCGGAACAGAATTGCTTTTGGGAGAGATTTCCAACACAGACGGCCAATATATTTCCCAAAAACTTGCAAATTTGGGTATAAATGTCTTTTATCACACCGTTGTCGGAGACAATCCGGCAAGGCTTGAGCAGGTGCTTCGGGAGGCGGGAAAGCGTTCGGACCTCGTTATAACGACGGGGGGGCTCGGGCCGACATACGACGATCTTACAAAAGAGATCATCTGCCGTGTTTTTGACAGGGAGCTTGTGCTTCACGAGGCGAGCCTTGACAGAATCAAAGCTTTTTTTGCCGAACGGGACAGACCCATGACGGAAAACAACATAAAACAGGCCTATCTTCCCCGGGACTGCACCGTTTTTGAAAACGACTGGGGAACCGCCCCGGGCTGCGCCTTTGACGCGGGGGGATGCATTGTCGCAATGCTGCCCGGTCCGCCGCGGGAGTGCCGGCCGATGACGGATCACCGCCTTGTGCCGTACCTTGCCGCCATGGCCGACGGGGTCATTTATTCCGACTCCGTTCGGATTTGCGGCATGGGCGAGTCGGCCGTTGAAGCGCTGCTCCGCCCCATGATGGAAAATGCGGTTAATCCCACCGTTGCGCCCTACTGCAAGCTCGGAGAGGTCGAGCTTCGCGTCACCGCCAGAGCAAAAACGGAAGAAGAAGCGAAAGCGCTCACTGCGCCCGTTGTGGCAGACATCCGGAAGGCTTTGGGAGACGTCGTATACGGCGTTAACGTCGACAGTCTGGAGCATGCGGTTGTTGCGGCTTTGTACGATAAGCGTCTCACGCTTGCTGCGGCGGAATCCTGCACCGGAGGGCTTGTTTCAAAGAGAATAACCGACGTTTCGGGAAGCTCTGCCGTTTTCCTCGGTGGAGCGGTGACTTACGCAAACTCCGTTAAGGAGCGCGTTCTGGGAGTAAAAGCCGAAACGCTTGCCTCGTTCGGCGCCGTCAGTCCGGAGACTGCGGAGGAGATGGCCAGGGGAGTCTGCCTGCTTACCGGCGCGGATATCGGCGTCAGCCTCACCGGCATTGCCGGTCCCGGAGGCGGCACGGCCGAAAAACCGGTGGGACTGGTGTACCTCGGGCTGTGCTGCGGCGGAAAGACGGAGGTCAGGGAGCTTCGTCTTGGCGGCCGCAGCAGAGAAAGGGCGGACATCCGCGGCATTGCCGCGAACACCGCGCTCAAAGCCGTGCTGGACGCTGTGGCAAAAATCTGAAAAATTCCGCGTTTCCCGTCCGGAAAGGAAATTCCGGGAAAACAGAACTCCGTGTCATAAAGAAAATCCCGCCCTTTTTTCTTAAAAAGGGCGGGATTTGGTTTTTGTGGTATACGGCGGGTTTACTTCTTTGTGAACACCAGCGCGTCAAAGAAGGGAACGGTGCATTCCGTTCCGAGCGCTTCTCCGGTGAGGCAGTTGACCATGCCTTGGGGGATGACGATCTTTTTTGCGGATTCCGTCATGTTTACCGCGAAGAAAATCTCTTTTCCGTCCTTTATGCGGCGGGAAGCCAGGATTCCGTCCTCTGCTTCGAAATAGGGCTTGAACCCGAAGCGGGAGTTGAGGCTGTGTGCAAGCGCTTCGTAATAGCGGTAATCGTTGCAGTCTGCGGCAAGATAGACAATGTGGCCGTCGCCGTAGGGACGGATCGTGATTGCGGGAAGTCCGCGAAGCTTTCCGCAGGTGAACGTGGCAAGAACCTCGACGTCGGGAGCTTCAATGCGGAGTTTGGAGAGGTCCTTCCAGGCGGCAAACCGGCTTCCGTCGGGGAACTCAACGCCGACGAAATCATCGGGCTGCTGTTTTGCCATCGAGGCGGCGGAGATGCTCGAAATCACGGATACGCCGCACATCTCTCTGAAAAGTCCGGGAGGGCAGAGCGTGTAAAGGCGGTTGTCTTCGTCGTACATTCCGCAGTCGCGGTTCAGAATCAGAATTCCGCCGCGGCGGACGTAGTCAATGAGTTTTTCCGCGTTTTCGGGGGTGCTGATGCGAAGTCCCGGCGCAGATATCATCTTATAGGGAGAGAGGTCGTCCTGGATGCCGACAACATCCAGGTCACGCCGGAGGGCGTTTCTGAATGCGCCGTGGATATTGAAAAAGTCCTGGTCATAGGGGCCGTCCACGACCCAGCCGGGGGTGGACCAGCTTGACTCGTAGGAGTAAAGCGTGGCAATGTCGCTTTTTGTCTCCGCGCCGTCGATAAGGGGCCAGATGTGCTTGATCTCTTCGGCGAAGCGCTTGACGGCGGGAGCGCCCTCGCAGTAGGAGAGGTCGCCTGCCAGCATGCTCGAATAGTTTTGTTCGATGCTTCCGAGGGGAGAGCGCCACTCGAAAAATACGGTGCCGAAGGCGCCCTGGGAAACGTCAAGCCAGGTTTGAGCGGCAAGGGACTCGGGAAGCGCGTTTGCGTGGGGGAAGCAGGTCTGTTCCGCGACGAGGAAGCGGTGCTTTCCGTGGGAAAGCCGCCGGTCAAAGTCGTGTTCCATGGCGCTGCGGAGCTGGATTCGGTAATCTTCGCCGACGGGAAGCGGAACGTAGTTGTCCCATCCGGCGTAGTCGAGATATTTTTCGCCGTCAAAACAGCTCACCGACCAGTTGGCCCCGGGCCAGTTGGTGTAAAGGAAGACGTCTTTGGAGATATATTTGCGCAGAATGTCTGCTTCCATGTTTAAGATGGAGTTGAAATTGTCGGAGAAGAACCGGCGGGTGGCGAGGAAAAGCCCGGGAGTCCAGGCGCCCTCGGCGGAGTTGGTGGGGAAAGATATCTCGTCAAAGTCGTTGTACCAGTTTGACCAGACCATGTTGAACCATTCGCGGTTGAGGTTTTCGATGGTGCCGTATCTTTCGCGGAGCCAGACGCGGAATTTCTTTTCGCAGAGCTCGTCGTATTCGGCAAAGGGAAAACCGGGCTCGTTGTCAAGCTGCCATCCGACTATGTTGGGGTGGCCGCCGAGCGCGCGCGCCTGTTCCTCGGTCACGCGGAGGACATACTCCCGCAGAATGTCGGAAGAAAGGCAGTTTCCCTTGCGCCCGCCGAAAGTGTACTTTCCGTAGATGTTTCCGCCCTTGACCTCGGGGTGCTTTTTATACAGCCACGGAGGGCAGACTGCGGAGGTGGTTGCCATGATGACGGAGATGCCGTGCCGGGCTGCGGCGTCAACGGCGCGGCGCATGGGCTCAAAATTGAATTCGCCCTCCCGCGGCTCGTACCAGCTCCAGGCAAACTCGCCCATGCGGACGGCGTTTATGCCGATTTCCTCCATTTTTGAAAAATCGGTTTCCCATTCCTCCTCGGGCCACCATTCGGGATAGTATGAAACGCCGACAAAGTATTTTGACATGGCTGTGAATTTCCTTTCATATGTTTGAAATTATTATAGCAAAAAAATTTTTATATTTCAACAGGGTTTTCGGCGGGGCAGGGGAACAAATAAAACCCGCCGCAGAGAGCAAAAAAATCCTGCTGCGGCGGGTTTCTGAACTTTTTTCGGGGGAAAAACGGGCGATATCAGAGCTTCCCGGCCAGATAATTATAGCTCTTTCCGAGGCAGTCGAAGGGGTCCGCGCCGTAGGTGTTGTCCTGTTCGACAAAGCCGTATTCCGCGCCGGCCTGTGCAAAAGCCGGAATTATGGTTTCCCAGGAGAGGTTGCCCTCTCCGATGGGCGCGAAATGCTGGCCTTCGGGGGTCATGGCCATGTCCTTGAAGTGGAAGACGTTAATGCGTCCGCGGAGCGAATTGACGAGGTCGACGATGCAGACTCCGCCGTACTGCACCCAGTAGGTGTCAAGCGTGAAGCCCATAAGCTCCGGATCGCTTTCGTTTTTGAGAATGTCGAACAGCGTGACGCCGTCAAATTTTTCAAACTCAAAACCGTGGTTGTGATACTGGAACTTCATTCCGGCGGCGGCGATCTTCTCCATGGCGGGGCGGCAGTCAGAAAGGAATTTGCGGACTCCTTCGGGCGTGCGGTCGCCGAAAAAACCGCCGATGCCGATGTTGGGGCAATTCATGATCCGGTGGTCTTCAATGAGCCTGTCGGTATCGTTGATTAGCCTGTCGGCGGAGTTGTGGGTCAGGATGATGGAAAGGCCGAGCTCGTCGCAGCGGCGTTTCACGCTTGCCGCGTCGTAGGAGAAACCGGAGAGCTGAACATATTTGTAGCCGATTCCGGCGATCTTCGCAAGGGATGCATCGAGGTCTTCGGGGGTTTTGCAGAACTCCCGGATGGTGTAAAGCTGGGCGCCGAGTTTCATGTTTCTTACTCCTCCTCAGATTTATTCCTGTCTCCGGCAGTGTTTTCGGCGTTCGGGAAGCATTCCTCGCAAACGTCTTCAAGACAGTACATACCGCGTCTGAAGGGTTCGCGGTCGATCCAGGCGCCGTTGGTGAAGTCCGGGAAGGCCACGGGCATGCTGCCGAGGGCGACGGACTGCTCGGAAAGGCAGGTGACGGCCATCCATGCGGCGGTGTCGTAGACATCGATGGGCGGCGTCAGGTCGTTTATGGCCGCTTCGGCGTAGGCGCAGAGCACGAGGTAGTCCATGCCGCCGTGACCGGCGTGAACGCCGTCGGTGATATACTTGCGCCAGAGCGGATGTTCGTACTTTTCAAGATAGGGCGTGAAGGGCTTCCAGCCGTGTTCTTCGCTGTCGAGAGCGATAACATTGTCATAGGGATGGGGAGCCTCGTTGTAGATCGCGTCGGTTCCCTGCACCACGTAGTTGCGGCTGTACGGGCGGACGAGGCTGCAGTCGTGCGTGAGAGTTATGGTTTCGCCGTTGGCGCATTTTATAAGCGTCGTTACCACGTCGCCCTGGTTGAAAACGCGGTTATAGCTGTGATAGTCGGGAGTGCGGTTTTTGACGAGCCAATCGTGGAGCCCGCGGGATTTGGACGCCATGGAGGTAAGGGTCAGGAAACGGTTGCCGCGGTTGATGCCGAGGCACTTGGAGATCGGTCCAAGCTGATGGGTGGGATAGAGCTCGCCGTTGCGGCAGGTGAAGTTGGCAAGACGTCCGTGGCGGTTTTCAACGCCGTTGTTGATCTCGTCGCGAAGGTCGTGGCGATAGCCGCCCTCAAGGTGAATGAGCTCTCCGAACAAGCCCTTTTTGATCATGTTGAAAACGGCCAGCTCGTTTCTGTCATAGCAGCAGTTTTCGATCATCATGCAGATTTTGCCGGTCTCCTCAGAGGTTCGGACCATCTGCCAGCACTCTTCAACGGAGGCGGCTCCGCCGACTTCAAACGCGGCGTGTTTTCCGGCGCGCATTGCGTCGATGGCGATGCGCGCGTGGGTGATCCATGTGGTGCAGATGAGTACGCCCTTTATATCGTCGCGGGCCAGGAGCTCATGGTAATCGGTGTACCATTCGATGTCCTTGCCGGTGACTTCTTTTACGATCTCAGAGCCTCTGCGGGCGCGGTCTTCGTATTTGTCGCAGACAGCGGTAACGGCGACGCCGGGAACGCTCAGGAATTCTCTGAGCATTCCGGAACCGCGTCCGCTGATTCCGATAACGCCGAAATTGGTCTTGCTTTCAGCCATAACACTGTTTCCTCCGGTCGAATATCAAGCGCTTTCTCGATATTTCTTGTTACCATATATAATACAATTATTCATTCGGGTTGTCAATACGGCTGCGGCGGAAAAATAACGGGAAAAGGGGCTTCCATTCAGAGGGAAAATGTGATATTATATTCGAAAGAAACCGCCGTTGTCTTTTGCGTTTGGCGTAAATCCTGTTGAACTTTGCGGAAATAAAATTTTTTTTGCATTACATATTTTTACAGACAGAAAGAAGGAAAACGGAATGTCAAAGCTTAAAATCGCACTCTGCGGCTGCGGAGGAAGAAGCATGGCGCATCTGCCCCATCTCAAGGACTTCGGGGAAACGGAAGTCGTCGGCTTCTACGACATAAGGCCGGAACGCGCCGAAGAGAAGCAGGCTTTCATGGGTACCGGCAGGGTCTATCGGGAAAGCGTTGAAGAAATGCTTGACGACTGCCGCCCCGACGCGCTCTACATCTGCGTGCCGCCGGATCAGCACGGAAAAATTGAGCTTGCCGCTGCAGAGCGCGGGATAAATTTCTTCGTGGAGAAACCCCTTGCGCTCGACATGGAGACTGCGGAGAAGATCCGCGACGCTGCGGCGGCAAAAGGTCTTATCACCTGTGTGGGCTTCCAGGACAGATACCTTGACATCGTTCGCATGACGCGCGAGTTCATTGCAAACCGCGAGGTCGCCCTTGTTGACGGCGCGTGGATCGGCGGCATTCCCGGCGTTTACTGGTGGCCGACCTACGCAACGTCCGGAGGCCAGATCGTCGAACAGAACATCCACCATTTCGACCTTTCGCGTTATCTCTTCGGCGAACCGGAAAAGGTTTACTGCACCGCGAGAAAGGGCATCGTCAAACGCGATGGCTATGACCTGCACGACTGCTCCTCCGCGGTAATCACCTTCAAAAGCGGAGTTATCGCCAACATATTCACGGGCTGCTATGTGACCGCGGGACATCCGGGGTACAAGAACGGCCTGCGCATCCACTGCACCGACGCCGAAGTGGACTACCAGCTCAGAAACAATGTTACGTTCAAAACTTCGGAGTACACGAAGAATTTCCTGCGGGTCGAAAGCCACGAGCGCGCCATCAACCGCGCCTATATTGACGCTCTGCTGACCGGGGATCAGAGCAAGGTCAAGTCTCCGTACGCCGACGCCTGCAAGTCCCTGGCGCTCACGCTGGCCTGCAACGAATCCGTGTTTACGGGCCGGGTCATCGAGCTTTGATCTCTCGCTTTAATCTTTGATAAAAACAGGACCCGGCGGGCGACAGCAGGCTTTCCCCGCCGGGGATCGGTTTTTGAATTCGGGCGGAAATAAAAAAGGACGGTAAAAAACTCAATGAGGATCCCGGAAAGTATAAATAAAGCCCTCGGGGTGCTGGCCCGCGGCGGTTTCGAGGGGTGGCTCGTGGGCGGCTGCGTCCGGGACAGCCTTATGGGAAAGCAGCCTCACGACTGGGACGTCACGACGGCGGCTCTGCCCGGGGAGATGCTTTCGCTTTTTGCGGATTATAAGCTGATCGAGACAGGGCTTAAGCACGGGACGGTAACGGTCGTCATCGACGGAGAGCCGATCGAGATCACGACGTTCCGCATCGACGGGGAGTACCGCGACAACCGCCGCCCCGTCTCCGTATCTTTCACGTCTGAGCTTTCTGAGGACCTTTCCAGAAGGGATTTCACCGTGAACGCCATGGCGTTTTCGCCGCAAAGGGGCATATGCGATCTCTTCGGCGGGCGGGAGGATCTTGACGCCGGGGTGATAAGGTGCGTCGGGGATCCTGACCTGAGGTTCGCCGAGGACGGTTTGCGTATTCTCCGGGCGCTGAGGTTCGCTTCGGTGCTGGATTTTGAGATCGCAGAAGGGACTGCCGAAAGCGTGCGGCGAAACCGGGAGCTTCTTCGGAACATATCGGCGGAGAGGATCTTTTCTGAGTTTGTGAAGCTCCTTTGCGGAGCGGGGGCGGAGCGGATTCTGAGAAGTTTTCCGGAGGTGATCGCCGTGTTTGTTCCGGAGGTCATGCCCTGCGTCGGATTTCCGCAGAACACGCCGTGGCACGACCGGGACGTTTGGGAACACACGGTCGCGGCGGTGAACGCCGCGGAGCGGGACCCGATAATGCGGCTTTCGATGTTTTTCCACGACCTCGGCAAACCGGCGTGCTTCACCGAGGAGAACGGCAGAGCGCATTTCCGCGGACACCCTGCGGAGAGCGCGCGGATCGCCGGGGATGTTCTTTCACGCCTGAAATCGGACAACGCCACGGCAAAGACCGTGAAAACAGTCGTCGCCGCCCACGAGGAGACCGTGCGTATGCCGGCCGAAGTGATTCCCGCAAAGAGGCTTGTGCGGAGGTACGGATATGAAAACGCCATGAGACTTCTGGCTTCCGCAAGGGCGGATCTGGCGGCAAAGCCGCATATTCCGGGCGCGGCGGAAAGGCTTGACCGAATCGGGAAGATCGTGGACGCTCTGCGGGCCGGAAACGCCTGCGTTGACCTGGGCGGTCTTGCGGTCGGCGGGAGGGAGCTTATCGAAGCCGGCGTGCCAAAGGGAAAAGCCGTCGGGGAAGTTCTCGAAAAACTGCTTTCCATGGTGATCGAGGAGAGCGTTGAAAACGAGCGCGGTGCGCTTATTAAAGCGGCGGAGGCGCTTGCCGAAAGCAAAAAGCGGGAGGAAAATTGAAAAAACGCCTGATGCGGGCGCTGTCGGAACGCTGCGGGGGCTTGTAAAACCGCCAAAACTGTGATATAATATCCCAAGGTATGCGGGCAGATTTGCGCGCTGTTTACGAAACTTATCAAAAGGGGTCATCATAAAATGTCCGGTCACTCCAAGTGGAACAACATAAAGCATAAAAAAGAAGCGGGCGACGCAAAGCGCGCCCAGATATTCACCAAAATCGGCCGAGAGATAGCCATTGCCGTCAAGGACGGAGGACCGGATCCCGTGTCCAACTCCCGTCTGCGCGATATAATCGCAAAGGCGAAGACCATGAATGTCCCCAACGACAATATCAACCGCATGATCACCAAGTATGCGGGACAGGGCGACAGCGCCAACTTCGAAAACATCACCTATGAAGGCTACGGTCCCGGAGGCATCGCGGTCATCGTCGAAACCCTTACCGACAACCGCAACCGCACCGCCGCGGACATGAGACACTATTTTGACAAGAACGGCGGAAACCTCGGCCAGTCCAACAGCGTTTCCTGGCAGTTTGACCGCAGAGGCGTTTTGCTTATCGAAAACGCCGGTCAGGACGAAGAAGAAGTCACAATGGCCGCCCTTGACGCCGGAGCAGAGGACGTAAACGTCGACGACGAGGTCTTCGAGATACTCACCAACCCCGACGATCTGGGTTCCGTCCGCGAGGCGTTGGAAAAAGACGGATATGAGTTCGTTGAGGCGGAAGTCAAGATGATCCCCCAGACCCTCATGCCGCTTACCAATGAAGACCAGGTAAAGAACATGAACCGCCTTCTCGACATGCTGGACGACAACGACGACGTCCAGAACGTCTGGCACAGCTGGGATCAGGAATAATATCGGCTCTCAGGGCGCCCGCAGGGTTTTTGCCGCAGCGGTGAGTGAAGAGAAAACAGTATCCGAAAATGCTATTTACCCCCAATACCGGACACCCGGTATTGGGGGTATTTTCATGAGGTACGGTTATGAGTATAAGCAGATGTGGGTGTGAGGTGTATCGGAAAGGAAGGCGGCCGAAGGCTCCGGCCGGTGTAAAGAAAAGGCTGTTTGGGGTTATGACTCGTGGGCGCGTTCACCGGCGGCGGGGGGAGAGAGCTTTATTTTTTTGAGCGGCATTTGCCTTTTGACGCGCAGGCGGCGCAGCAGCCTGCGCACGAAGCGCGGCCTTTTTTCCGGTTTCGGACGAGCGAAACGACGGCGGCGGCGGAAGATGCGGCGACTGCCGCAAGAACGGCGATGCTCTGCGCGTTCACAGGAGAGTACCTATGAGCATTCCCGCAAGCCGAACGCAAAGGGCGCAGACCCAGGCGATGATGCACTGGCCGACGACGGTGAGGCACGCCCATTTTGTTCCGAGCTCACGGCGGATGGAGGATATCGCCGCGATGCACGGCGGGTAGAGGAGGCAGAAGGTGAGAAGCGACGCAGCGGTTACCGGCGTGAGAAGCGAGGTCAGAGCGTCTGTGCTGCCGAAGAGCACGGAGATGGTTGAAACGACGCTCTCCTTTGCCATTATGCCGGCGATAAGCGAGGTGGATATGCGCCAGTCGCCAAAGCCCAGCGGAGAAAAGACCGGGGCAATAAGTCCCGCCGCCCAGGCAAGCATGCTGTCCCTGGAATCGGAGACGATGTTGAAGTGGAAGTCAAAGGTCTGAAGAAACCATATCACGATGGTCGCGATGAAAATTACCGTGAAGGCCCGCTGCAGAAAGTCTTTCGCCTTGTCCCAAAGGAGGAATGCGACGTTTTTTGCACCGGGAAGCCGGTAATTCGGCAGCTCCATGACGAAGGGAACCGCTTCGCCGCGGAACATGGTGCTTTTTGAGATCAGCGCCACGAGTATCGCCACGACGATGCCGAGAAAATAAAGTCCGACCATTATGAGCCCGCTGTACTCCGGGAAAAAGAGCTGGGTGAAAAAGCCGTAGATCGGGAGCTTCGCGGTACAGCTCATAAAAGGAGTCAGCATGATCGTCATTTTTCTGTCGCGCTCGGAGGGCAGCGTGCGGCTTGCCATAACGCCCGGAACGGTGCAGCCGAAACCGATCAGCATGGGGACGATGCTCCGGCCGGAAAGCCCGATCTTCCGAAGCAGTTTGTCCATGACGAAGGCGACGCGGGCCATATAGCCGCTGTCTTCAAGGAGCGAAAGGAAGAAAAACAGCGTGACGATTATGGGAATAAAGCTCAGAACGCTGCCGACGCCGTTGAAAATACCGTCGATCACAAGGGAGTGGAGCGCTTCGTTGACCTCCCAGCCGGTAAGGGCGGAGTCCACGATCCCTGTGAATTTGTCGATCCCGAGCTCCAGAAGCCCCTGGAGCCACGCTCCGATGACGTTGAAAGTGAGCCAGAATACAAGCGCCATAATACCGATGAACGCGGGGATGGCGGTGTATTTCCCGGTCAGTATTCTGTCTATTTTGCGGCTGCGGTTGTGCTCTTTTGATTCGCGGGGCTTGACAACGGTCTGTTCGCAGAGCCGTCTGATAAAGGAAAACCTCATGTCCGCTATTGCCGCCGCCCGGTCAAGCCCCCGCTCCTCCTCCATTTGGACGATTATGTGTTCGATCGTCTCTTTTTCGTTTCTGGAGAGGGCGAGCGCGTCGAGGACAATCGGGTCGCCCTCGAGAAGCTTGCTTGCGGCAAATCGGACCGGGATCCCGGCGGCCTTTGCGTGGTCGTCGATAAGGCACATGAGACTGTGGAGACAGCGGTGCACTGCGCCGCCGTTTGCGTCCTTGTCGCAGAAGTCGGTTCTGCCGGGGCGTTCCTGGTACTTTGCCACGTGGACGGCGTGGCGGACAAGCTCGTCGACGCCCTCGTTTTTTGCTGCGGAAATCGGAACAACGGGAATTCCGAGAAGATTTTCCATCTCGTTAATGCGTACGGAGCCGCCGTTTCCGCGGACCTCGTCCATCATGTTGAGCGCCAGAACAACCGGGATGTCAAGCTCCATGAGCTGAAGCGTGAGATAGAGATTTCGTTCGATATTCGTTGCGTCGACGATATTGATGATGCCGGTGGGCTTTTCGTTGAGGATGAACTGACGGGAGACGATCTCTTCGCTTGAATAGGGGGAGAGGGAATAGATCCCCGGAAGGTCGGTGATGAGCGTTTCGGGGTGGCCCTTAATGGCGCCGCTCTTGCGGTCAACGGTTACGCCCGGAAAATTTCCGACGTGCTGGTTTGAACCGGTGAGCTGGTTGAAAAGCGTCGTTTTGCCGCAGTTTTGGTTTCCGGCAAGGGCAAAGGTGAGAGTGGCGCCCTCGGGAAGGGGAGTTTCGTCGGCTTTGACGTGGTATTTTCCGTCTTCGCCCAGTCCCGGGTGGCCCTGCCGTGCGGAGGGGCGGGGGGAAGCCGCGCCCGGCCCCGGTGCGGCTTCAAAAACGGAGCCGATGCCGATCTTTTCCGCGTCGGAAAGGCGCAGCGTCAGCTCGTAGCCGTGAAGGCGAAGCTCCATGGGGTCGCCCATGGGAGCGTATTTCATAAGAGTGACCTCGACGCCGGGTATCACTCCCATGTCGAGAAAATGCTGTCTCAGGGAGCCTTCGCCGCCGACGGACGTTATAACGGCGGACTTTCCGGGTGTGAGTTCTTTGAGTGTCATATGTAAAAAACAACCCCCGATCAGATGTCTTTTTTTGCGGAAATAATTTTACGCCGAAGAAGTCCGTTTGTCAATGGCAGTGATTTACAAACAGAAAAATGCTGCCGGCGGACAAATGCGCGGATATGCCTGTATCCACAAATCGGAACGGATAAAAAGGCTGAGATTTGTCGATTTATCCGCGCCGTTTTGTGATATAATACTCTGGATTTTGTTGACGGTGGTTTTGAAAAAATGAAGCGGTGTATCGGGTTTGCGAAAAAGAATGCGGTCATGCTTATCGCCATGGCTGCGGCGGCGGTGACGAGCTTTTGGGTTCCTGTGGACCGGGAGTATCTCGGATATTTTGACTGGAAGACCCTTGCCTGTCTTTTCTGCGTGCTGGCGGTGGTTTGCGCGCTGAAAAACATCAATTTTTTCTATATGCTTGCGCGGAGCGTTGTGAACCGGTTCCGAAACGTGCGCCTCTGCATTCTTGCGATCTTGTACATAACGTTCATCGGGTCGATGCTCATTGCAAACGACATGGCTCTTTTGACTTTTCTCCCGCTGGGATATTTTGTTCTGACGTCAACGAACAAGCGGAAATACATTGAGTTTACGTTCATCATGCAGAACATCGCCGCCAATCTGGGAGGGATGCTGACGCCGTTCGGAAATCCGCAGAACCTCTATCTCTATTCAAAATTCGATATTCCTACCGCCGAGTTTTTGGGAATAATGGCGCCGCCTTTTGCCGCCGCGGTCATTTTGATGACGCTTTGCTGCTTTTTCGTGAAGCCGGAACCCCTTGAACTGGAGGGCGAGCCGATACGCCTTTCGCCCAAACGCACGGTTCTGTACCTTGCGCTGTTCGCGCTGTCGATTGCGATTGTGTTCCGCGGGATTCCGTACTGGGTGGGGCTCGTCGTTATTCCGGCCGTTCTGCTTTTTGCCGACCGGAAAGCGCTTGCCATGGTGGACTATCCGCTTTTGCTGACTTTTGTGTTTTTCTTTATATTCTCCGGAAACATGGCCAGGATCGGCGCGGTGAAGGAGCTTCTCTCTGCTATGCTTTCAAAAAGCGTGCTTTTGTTCGGAGTGCTGTCGTGCCAGGTGATAAGCAATGTGCCGACGGCGATACTTCTTTCCCGCTTCACGTCAAATTACGGCGATCTGCTTTTGAGCGTGAACATCGGGGGCGTCGGAACTCTTGTCGCCTCCCTTGCAAGCCTTATCACTCTCCGGGAATATCAGAAAGACGGTTTGGGACATACGGCGAAATACATCGGAATGTTTTCCGCGCTGAACTTCGGTTTTCTGGGGCTGCTGGTGGGACTTGAGCTCATACTGAAAGCCGTCTGAAACGGAGAAGCAGCTTTTCTTTGCCGCGGCACGGAAGATAAAGACGGTTGAATAAACAGTTGAATAAACAGTTGAGTATGCGAAAAAAACTCCCGGCAGCTTTCGGTTTCAAACAAAGTCTGCCGGGAGTAATTTTTTTTATTTGAGGCGAAGCGTTTTGCCGTGGGCCGCGGCTTCGGCGGCGAGGGCAATGCGCGTGGAACGCACCGAGTCCTCGGTCGAGATGACAGGTATATGGTGCTCCGGGTCGGCCATCGTCTCAAGCGCGTCGTCGACACAGTCGCAGGGCGGGGTCAGAATATCTGCCCATGTTTCCGGCACGGAGTCGGAATACCATCTGACCTTGTTTTCAACGCTCAGAATATCGACGGCTCCATGAGTTCCGATAAGGAAAAACCTTGTGTCCCCGTGGGCGGGATAGGCGTCGGGCGTGAGCCAGTTGACGCTGACGCAGGCGCTCCCACCGTTTTCCATGCGGACAAGCGCCATTCCGTTGTCCTCGAAGCCGGGGTAGGAGGTGTTTTTGGCGCAGGAAACGCTTGCGCCGAGAACGCTTTCGGCTTCGCATCCGGAAAACCAGCGGGCAAGGTCAAAATCGTGAACTCCGATGTCGTTTATGATTCCGCCGTAGCACTCCGGATGGTACATCATCCAGTCCGGACGGTTTTCCGGACGAAGTCTGTGCGGGCGGACGAGGTACTGCTGGACAATGCTTCCGACGGCTCCGCTGTCGATAAGCTTTTTGGCGGTGTACATCGCCGGGGAAAACCTCTCAGTCAAAAGCAGGTAGAGCGGCGCGCCGGTGCGCCCGGCAGCGGCCTCTATGGCGTCAAGGTCGGATTCGGTTGTGACCATCGGCTTGTCGGCGATTACTCCGATGCCGTGCTCAAGGGCGCGGATTATATATTCCGGCTTCTCGCTGTTGATACGCGCGGTCAGAAGCGTGTTTGCGCCGAGAGAAAAAAGCTCTTCCAGGCTGTCGTATACGGGCGCGCCGAACTCAAGGGACGCAGCGCGGGCGTTTTCGGGGTTGTCCGCGTCGAAAAATCCGAGTATGCTGACGTTTTCGCGCCGGAGCGCGCTTTTCAGAAACCCCGTTCCGTGGGCGTGGGCAAGCCCGGCCATCACTATCTTTACTGGTTTCATACTGGAAACTTACCTTTCGCAGGTTATTTTTTCAGAGAAGCATCAGCCTGTTTCTTACGTCGACTCCGGCGGCCTTCATGTTTTCAAGACCGGCCAGAAGCTTTTCTTCGGGGAGCTCGGGGGTGATGAACGCGCCGTCGAAAATGCTGACCGCGCTGCAGCGGATCGCTTCCACTTCGCCGAAAAGCTTTTCGGCGGCGTCGAAAGCGCCCTTGAGGTTGCCGTAGACACGGACCATGTACCGATGGCTGACCTTGCGGCAGTCCGCGACAAGGCCGGGGTCGGCCTTTCCCCATTCGATCCGGCGCTCGTCGCCGAAAGAACGCATTGTGTCGACCACGTCGGCCACAACTGCGCTTGCGGTGGGATATTTTCCGGCGCCGCGTCCGTAAAACATGACGTCGTCCACGGAGTCTCCGTGAACCAGAATGCCGTTGAAAACTCCGTCGATGGAGGCAAGGGGGGAATCGTCGGGAATGACGAAGGGGGCGACGGAAACGTACAGCTTTCCGTTTTCAAGCTTTTTTGCCCGTCCCAAAAGCTTGATGCGGCAGCCTTCGGCGTCGGCGAAGGCGATGTCTTCGGAGGCGATGCTGTCGATGCCTTCGATCCTTACCTGGTCGGGATGGATGTGGCTTCCGAAGGCGAGGGAGGCAAGGATGCAGATCTTTCTGCACGCATCGTCGCCGTGGATGTCTGCGCCGGGGTCGGCTTCGGCGTACCCAAGCGCCTGAGCTTCCTTAAGCGCCTCTTCAAAAGAGAGCGAGGCGGTTATCATCCGGGTGAGGATATAGTTTGTGGTACCGTTGAGAATTCCGTAGATCTCGGTGATCTCGTTTGCGGCAAGGCACTGGCTTAACGGACGGATGATCGGGATGCCGCCGCCGACACTGGCCTCGTACATATAGCGGACATTGTTTTTGCGCGCCAGCTCAAAGAGCTCGACTGCGTGGTGGGCGACGAGCTCCTTGTTTGACGTGACGACGTTTTTCCCGGCCGCCAGCGCGCGCTTGGTGAATTCATAGGCAATGCGGCGTCCGCCGATTGCTTCGACGACGGTTTCGATCTCGGGATCGCTTTCCACCGTTGAAAAATCGCTGACAAATTTGTCGGAATAAGGACTGTCCGGGAATTCGCGGATGTCCACGATGTATTTAATATAGACCGGTTTTCCGGCTTTTGCGGAGAGCATTTCGCGGTGCGTTTCGATAACGTCCACAACGCCGCTTCCGACCGTTCCGTATCCAAGTACTGCCACGCCAGCCATGTGCTGCAGTTCCTCCGTTCATTTTGTATGCATATATAAACATTTTACCACATCGGCAGTAAAATGACAATAGCAAACAATGCGAATAAAATTCAAAATGCGTCTATATTTTTTCTGTGCTTTAAGGTATAATAGCTATAAAGGGCCGGAGGAGGAAGAAATGTATGGAGAAAAAACCGATTGAAAAGCTTGTGCGCCCGCTGCTTGTCCTGATATATGTGTTTTTGGGCGCGGCCGCCTTTCACGTCTTCACAAAATACCTGTTTATGTGGTTCCTTCCCTTTGTTATCGGGTTTGCGGTTTCGCGAATGGCCCTTCCGCTTTCCCGGGCGATGGAGAAAAAACTGAAGTTCAAAAACGGCCTGGCCTCGGCTGCGGCGTCGGTCATAATGATGATCGCGGTGATTGCCGCCGTCGGCGCTTTGGGTTATGTTCTGGCGCTTTGGATAATTCCGTATGTGAAGCGGGTGTTTACCACGCTTTCCGGGACAATGGAGCAGCTTACGTCCACGTGGGCAAGCCTCATCGTCGCTCTGGACGCGATTTTCCCGGCGGACGTGTCAAAGTCGATACAGGATGCGCTCTCATCTTTACCGAAGAATTTCGACTTCATGGGAAAAGTCGTGTCCCCGGTACTGAGCGCGGCGGGTTCGCTGCCGATGACGATTTTTTCCGTCGTTGTGACGCCTCTTTCGGCGTTCTTCTTTACAAAATACAACGCCGGGATTACGGGAATATTGAAGAGCTCCCTTCCGGAGAAGATCTATGAGGCGGTTTCGAGGGTATATCACAATCTTTTGTCAAAGCTCTGGAAATGGCTCAAAGCCCAGTGCATTCTCTGCGGCATTGACTTTGTCGTCATCTTTGCCGGTCTTCTGATAACGGGAGTGAACAATGCCTTTACAGCTTCCTGTCTTATATTCATTGTCGACTTCATGCCTGTGCTTGGTTCGGGCCTTGTGTTGATTCCGTGGGCGATAATCGCCCTGCTGATGGGAAACTACCGGGTTGCGCTCGGCGTCGCCATCGTGTATGTGGTGGTGCTGGTGGTGAGAAATATGCTCGAGCCCCACGTCCTTGCCGCACAGATAAACATGAATCCTTTTGTGACGCTGCTCAGTATTTACGCGGGATACCGGCTTTACGGCGTGGTCGGCATGGTGATGCTGCCCCTGCTTGCTATAACTGTTGTCCAGCTTAACGACTGGGGGTATATCCGGCTCTGGCGTTCGCCGGAGCCCGCCGCGGAAGCGGAGAGTCCCCCGCCCAAAATCCGCCTGAAGGTCAGCGTGCTGAACTTTGGAAAGCCGGGAAAGGAAAAATCCTCCGGATCGGGCGAAAAACGAGGCGAAAACGGGAGCGGTTCGGAAAACGAAACAAAAGATGAAAAAATCCCGGAAGACACGGAAAAACAGTGACAAAAACAGGGACTCTACCGACAGTGGAGTCCCCGTTTTTTCTCTATAAAGCGGGATTTAACGGGTGGAGTGCGAGTCGGAAACGGTAGGTTTATTTTTTGGCGCGGGCGGAGTATACTGTGGCTGTGAAACAACGAAGCCGCGCATGCCGCAGTATGACGTGCTGCGCGGGTTTTGAAAAATAAATCCCTGAACGGAGCGAAACTGGAAATGAACACTTTTTACCTTTTTGGAGATTCAGTGCTGAAGGGAGTCACCTTTTCGGCGGAGAAGAACGCATATTCGATCCACCGCAGAAAACTCGAGCTTCCGGAAGGCGCTGCGCTTGTGAACCGTGCGGTTTTCGGCGCGACGGCGCCGAGGGTGTACGCCGAGCTTGAAAAAAGACTGCCCCTGGACGCGGAGGGGGACACGGTGATTTTTTCCTTCGGGGGGAACGACTCCGACCACGACTGGAACCTTGTGTCCATGGAGCCCGAAAAAGAGCACAGTCCGAAAACCCCCGCCTCAGAGTTTTCAGACTGTTTTGTAAAATGCGTAGAGCTTGCCCGGTCCCGCGGGGCAAAGGTGCTTGCGTCGAGCCTTGTTCCGATTGACGCGGCGCGCTTTATGGCGCGCATTTCGCGTGGGCTCAGCAGGGAGAACATCCTCCGCTGGCTCGGGGACGAAAGCATGCTTTACCGCTGGCACGAGCACTACGACGGGATTATACGCAGGCTTACCGGAGAGATGAACGTTCCGCTCATCGATTTGAGAGAGCCGTTCCTTTTGTCCCACGATTTCAGAGGGCTGCTTTCTGCCGACGGGATACATCCGACGGAGAGGGGGCACTGCCTTATCGACGGGACGCTTTCCGGCGCGCTTGCGGTTTGAGAAACGGAATATTAACTTTTTCGCCTTGACACGGGTGCGAAAAGGTTATATCATAATAGCACAACTTTTTCGGAGGAAAACCTTAAATGAAAAAATGTGCTAAGATTGCGGCTTTTGTTCTTGCCTGTGCAATGGCGGTTCTGAGCTTTTCCGCCTGCGGCGCCGGCGAAAACGGCGGAAATGAAAATCTTCTTTCCGGATATTGGACCGTGGATATGGAAATTGAAAACTACGGCGTCATAAGGCTCCGGCTTGATGCGGATGCGGCGCCCGTCACGGTGACAAATTTTGTGAAGCTTGTCCGCGGGGGATTTTACGACGGGCTGACCATACACCGCGTTGTCCCCGGTTTTGTCATCCAGGGCGGCGACCCTGACCGGGACGGGACCGGAGGTTCGGATGAGACGATAAAGGGCGAGTTTGCCGCAAACGGCGTCACAAACGATCTCGCCCACGTCCGCGGAGCCATATCCATGGCGCGCCTCGGAAGCGATTACAACAGCGCGACCTCCCAGTTCTTTATCGTTCAGGATGACAGCGCCCGGGCCTCTCTTGACGGGAAATATGCCTGCTTTGGCTATGTGACGGACGGAATGGAGATCGTCGACCGCATATGCGCCGAGGTTCCGGTCATCAACTCTGTCGGTCTTGTGGCGGAGGAAAATCAGCCGGTCATCACTTCGGTGAGGGTCGTCGAGTGAGAAAAGCCCCGGGAAAAAATAAATAAACCGCCGGAATATCACGGTAAAAAAAGCAAGTCCGCCTGTGCAGGGTTTTGACGGACTTGCTTTTTTGTGCCTGAAAGAAAAATCCGTCTGCCGTGAGCGGCGGCGCTTTTTTTGAGTGGACGTCCGGCTCCGGCGGAAAAGCGGTTTACCGCGGAAGACCGGCTTTTGATCTGCCTTGAGGCAGTGATTTTGTGCGCGTTGTCAGCGGTGCAAATTTGACGGCCTTCCGGTAAAAATCGGAAAATATGCCGTGGCTGGAGTCCCGGGGGTCCGCGGGTGAATAAAGCGGGTTTAAAATGCAGTATAAAAAATAGCGATGGCATCGGACGGTTTGGGTGCTGATGCCGGGAAGAGAGAATGCGAAAAAAAAGAACCGAACACGGAAGAAACTGCGGGTTTTTGAAAAAATGCGGCGCTGTGGGCAGTGCTGCGGTAAAAACCTCCGTATCGTCCGTTTGGATGAGAACTTTGCAAAAACAAAAAAAGAAATATTGTAATTTGTATTGACAAACATATCGGGCGTGTGGTATTATGTCGTCATATAAAAATTTGTAAAGTTTTGTTAATGATTTGGGGGGGGAGAGGACGATGTATGCTCTCTTTATCCGTGATCGATGGGTTGACGCGCCTGACTGCAAAGTGAATTTGTGTTCAGACCGATTTTGGATTTCCGGAATTTTAGAAAGCAATAAGAAAATATTTGCTGTGCCTGACAGCGCAGACTGAACCGCAAAGGGGAAGTTTGCGCTGTTTTTGCTTTGCGGACAGCCAGTCGGCTATGGTGCGTTGATCGATCGTCAGCTCACGCGTCAAAAGCATTTTTCCTTTTATTCATACAAAAAGCAGAGTGGCAGCAGTAAAAAATCATAGTAAACCTTAGGCTTAATTAGCAGTGGAGTGGGTTTAATCGCTGTAATGGACATATAAAAATGGCAAGCAGGATTAATTAGTGTGTTACACATCTAGAATTTGAGTTCGGTTGAGGATATTTAGTAAATTGCCTGAAAAAGCTGTTGGACTTCGAAAATAATTCAAAATTTATGTATGGCTTAAAGGAAATGTACGTTGAATGTATGTTGGACATTTTATGAGGGCATTTGGATGAAAAGTCTACAGAGAGCATTGAAATACACCTGGATCTCCATGAGAGTCATTATAAAAGCGGGAAAAGCGAAAGTTTTTTTGTGGGTAATAGCCCTGATTTTGCCCCCCGTGATTGAGCTGCTAAAATCGATCACAAATTCAAAAATGATTGATGGTGTAGTAAATCTTTGGAACGGCGGGAAATTTCTTGAGCCATTGACGTACTGTGGGCTGTTAATTTTATTGTATGCTGGACATAACATATTTGAAAAAATACAAAGCAGGACATTTTGGATTCTCGGACAGGCCGCTGACGAGCATATGATGTTATACATGATGGAAAAAACATCTGAACTAAAACAAATCAATTTCGACTCGTCAAAAAAATTCAGCAACTTAAAAGATTCGGTTGGCTCTGAGTTGTCCTTATGGAATCTGAATGCCAATCTGTTTGATTTACTTACAACAATCATTGCGATTATTGGAACTATTCTTATAATACAAAATTTTAGTATAAAATTGATGGGAATAGCTATTCTTTTTTCTTTTCCGCACTTTTTTATAAGCAACTATCTTATAAAGCTTGATGCTGAAAGCAATGTGAATTCGCGAAGAGAAGAACGCGTATTAAGTTATTATTCGGAACTCTTAACAAGTGCAAGAACTGCAAAAGAACTCCGTATTTTTGGAATGCAGGATGATGCTCTTTCACGGTGGTATGACAACAGAAAGGAATTTAACAACCGAAAGCAAAAGCTCCTGTTTCGGCAGTGGCGTGTTTCACTGATTTTGACAGCTGTTGAAGTTCTTTATTTCGCTTTAGTCTACTTTATCTGTGCGCAGAGCGTTGTTGCAAAAGAAATAAGCATCGGGGCTTTTTATTTGTATACATCAAATCTCGTTCTGCTGTATAAATCATTTATCGATATATCGGAAACAATCAGAAACATATTGAACATAAGTCGAGAATACGATGTTTTTGAAAAGTTTGCCGCTGAAACAAAGGAGGGAGAGCGAACCGGCAGCGATTACATTTTCAAAGAAAAAGTAACGATACGTTTTGAAAATGTATCGTTTCGTTATGATGATAAATTCGTTCTGAACGATGTTTCTTTTGAGTGGAAAGCAGCCGGCTATGTTTTTGTCAAGGGGAAAGTAGCGGTTTTTCCGTGGTACGCTTAAATAATCATGCATTTTTCCGTAGCCGGCAAGGGAAAAATGAGTATGCTTCGCAAG
>JAEDMJ010000026.1 GCA_016303065.1 Clostridiales bacterium | reverse complement strand
TTCGCTTACGCGAGTGACTCCTCCGACTATACATACAACGGGATCCCCGGTTGGGATCTGAGCGAGGCGAGTGTGGGCGGAACAGATACCTGGATGAAGCTCTCTTATGCGGGCGGCACCCAGACCCAGGCCTATTCCGTTTCGCTGGAGGAGGAAAAGACCCAATCCGTTGCCGAGGGCTGCTTTGTCAATACGACGCTGATGGCAGGCGGAGGTGCTTACGGCTTCAGCGCCTATGTGGGCGTTACCGCGGGCTATGAACGCCTGGAGGGCGAATCCATCTCTACGGCATCCATGACCAGCACCGAAACGTCCGGTACGGTTCAGAACCTCAGCGCCGATCTGTCCTACTACGGTTTTGACTGGAAGCTGATCGGCTGGAAGACCGACGACCTGTTTGCGGGCGTTCCGTTTGTGGGTTATGCCGTCAGGAACCAGAAGGACCTGCCCAAGGCGGTTGACGACCTGAAGGCTGTGTACAACGCGGAAGACAAGACTGTCACCCTGACCTGGACGCCTCCCACAGCGGATCCGGGACGGATGAAAATTACAGATTTCTATGCGTATGACGACCTGCATGATAGATATATTGGGGTTTGTTCCGCTTCTCACGATTCGATCGTCATTGATGTCAGCGGGTATGGCGCGCCGGGCGCCACGTTTACGGTCATCTCTTATTGCAGAGACAAGCTGGTGGGCGGTGTTGAAGGTATGAGAGGTATGCCCTCCAACGAAGCGTACTGCATGTTTGTCATGAGCGCCAATGAGGTCAGCGCGCTGATAGAGGAGCTGCAGGATAAGAGCGACGCTCTTGACGCCGCACTTGAGGCGCTGGACAGCGATGTTGAGACTGCGCTTGAAGAGCTGAACAGCGACTTCGAGACTGCCCTTGAGGAGCTGATCGCGGCTTACCAGGCCGCCGACGAGCAGCTTAAATCTCTGATTGACGAGCTTGAGGCCGGACAGGAAGACCTTGAGGCTGAACAGGAGGCTCTGCGCGGCGCTATGGCCCAGGCGGACGAGCAGCTGCAGAAAGCCATTGACAAGGTCAACAAGGACCTTTCCGAGGCCATTGAGAACCTGCGTCAGGCCAACGATGAATCGCTTGAACAGGCCATCGCCGATCTGACGGATGCATACTTTAACGCCGACGCCCTTCTGAAGGCGGACATTGACACCCAGTCCGAGACCATCGCCGCACTGGAGAAGACCGTGAGCGATGCAGATAAGGAACTGAATACGACCATCGAAAAGGTGAAGGCAGATCTGGTGACGGTCCGGCGAGAGCTGGAGAGCGCCATGGCTGAAGATTCCGAGCAGCTCAACGCCAAAATCACCACGCTGAACTCCGCTCTGGATTCCGCCTACAAGCTGGCAGACGGCATACTCCAGAAGGAAATTGACGCCCTGTCCAAGCAGCTGGGTGAAATGGACGCAGAGCATAAAGCTCTTGCCGAAGATATGCGCGCCGGGCTGGAAGACAAGCATCAGGAGGATATCGACGCTCTGCGCGCCGAGCTGAAAGCTTTGGAAGAGCAGATCGCCCTGCAGGACGAGAGAAATAACGCCCAGCAGGAAGAGCTGGACACGACAAGAATCCTTGCCGTTGTCGGTCTGTGCGTCGGATGCGTCTCCCTGATCGGAAACGGCGCAATGCTGGTTTTGCTGCTCAGGAAAAAATCACCGGTTAAAATTTAAGTTTCTGCGGGCAATTTCCCCGGAAAAGAAAGCCGTATCGATGCGGATTTGAAAGCCGAAGGAAAATGCAGGCCGGATTTTACAAGGTTCGTGTGAATACCGGGATTTGCTTTTGAACAATCGGAATTCATCAATTATACAGTGTCTGAGAGTCAAACTTTCAGACACTGTTTTTTTGATCTTTGAAAAACAAAAAAGGCAATGAAAAAGAGAGAAGCGTTAGCTTCTCTCTTTTTCATTGCCTTTTGGCACTATAAAACGGGGGCACAAAGGATCGAACTCTGGGCCTACGGTTTTGGAGACCGCCGCTCTACCAGCTGAGCTATACCCCCAGGTCCCGGATGATTCCGAGAACTCCATTATTATACACATTTACCAACAGGTTGTCAAGCCCTAATACTATATAATATCATAAAAATATTTCCTTGTAATCCAATTTGCGTTATGGTATAATAAACCTTGATACGGAATTGAGGAAAAAGGCAATTTATGTTCCGGATTCCTGTATATATTACTGTTTTGTCAGTGTTCAAGGAGGTAAGTTCAACATGGACAATGTCGGGAAAAGAAATCTTTTTCTCGAGAAAAAGGCTGAGATCTCCGGGAACAGCAGCGCAAGATCGAGGATTGCTCTGATACTGGACGAGGGCAGCTTTATGGAGGTTGGCGCCTTTGTAAAGCAGCGTCCCACGGAGCTTGGCGGTATTGCTGATGCAGCGGCCGAGGGTGTCGTGACCGGATGGGGAACCATCGACGGCGCTCCCGTCTGTGTTTTTTCCCAGGATGTCTCCGCTCTTGGCGGAGCGGTTTCCGAGATGCACGCAAAGAAAATCTGCGCGCTCTATGATTACGCTCTGAAGACCGGCGTTCCGGTCATCGGAATTTTCGACTCCAAGGGCGCAAGAATCGCTGAGGGCGTCGACGCTCTCAACGGTTATGCATCCATAATCGCAAAGGCCACTGCGGCGGGCTCCCTCGTTCCGCAGATCGCCGTCATCGCGGGCAACTGCGGCGGCGCAACGGCCATTACCGCCGCCTGCTTCGACTTTGTCGTTGCGGTCAACGGCTGTGAGTACTACTATAACTCTCCCACGGTGCTTGCTTCCAGATCAGGAAAGCCCGAGGTCAAGGCCGGAGCCGCAGAGGCGGCTGCAAACGGACTTGCCGCCTTCGACTGTGCAAGCGACGCCGAAGCCGCGGGCATTGTCCGCTCCCTCATCTCATATCTTCCGGCCAACAGCTCCGGCGACAAGAACTACGACTCCACAAGCGACGACATCAACCGTCTGGCCGACATCGACGCTATGGGCGCCGGAGATGCGGCAAGCGTTCTTGCCAACGTCGCCGACTGCGGACAGTATCTTGAGGTCGGTTCCAAATATGCCGAAGAAGTGTTTACCGGCTTTGCCAGATTCGACGGCGAAGCGGTCGCCGTTGTCGGCGTATGCGGCACTGTTACGGCAGCCGGAGCGGCAAAGGCCGCCGATTTCATCGGCTTTGCCGATATGTTCGGCCTTTCCGTCGTGACGGTTTTGAACTCTGACGGATACGATTGCTCCGCCGCGTTTGAAGCCTCCGGCCTTACCGCCGCGGCTTCCCTTGCCGGAGCCTACGCTTCCGCGACCGTTCCGACAGTCACTCTCCTTACCGGAAACGCCACCGGTTCGGCGTATGTCACCATCGGCTCCAAGGGCCTCGGATGCGACATGGTCTTTGCATGGCCCCAGGCGGAGGTTTCTGCGCTCAGCGCTCCCGCTGCGGTGGATATGCTCTGCACCGAGGAGCTCAGGAAGGCGGACGATCCTGTCGCCGCCCGCGCAAAGCTCACCGAAGAGTACAACGACAAGCTGGCTGCGCCCTATGAAGCGGCGAAGCGCGGCTTTATTGACGAGATAATCGATCCCGCTGAGACCAGACAGGCGCTTGTCTATGCGCTGGGTCTCCTCTCGACAAAGAACTGAGGAAAACGCCTATGAAGCTTTTGACACTGTCCGCGGCGGCATTGGCCTCGACCGGCGTTGCCGAAGCGGAAATGACTCTCGGAGAAAAGCTCAACGCAGGTCTCATCACCCTTGTCCTCGGAATGGGCACGGTTTTTGCGGTGCTCATCTTCCTGTGGTTCATCATCGCAATGGTCGGCAAGATCCTCGGCGCCGCAACAAAGAGCAAGGCTCCGAAGAAGGCCGCCGAGCCTGTTTCGGCTCCGGTTCCCGCCGCAGTTTCAGAACCGGCTCCGGAAGTTGAGTCCGGCATCAGCGATGAAGAGCTTGTTGCCGTAATGGCTGCCGCAATTGCCGCCTTTGGCGGAGAGAATGCTCCGAGAATGAGAATCCGTTCGGTTCGTCGTTCCACAAATTGGAACAAGTAACTCTGAATTCACTTAAAAAGAGAGGATAATAACAATGAAATCATACAGGATCACCGTAAACGGCACCTCCTATGACGTTGAAGTCGAAGAACTCGGTGCTGCCGCTGCCGCAGCGCCTGCCGTTCCCTCCGCCCCTGCCGCAGCTCCGGCTCCCGCCGCTCCGAAGGCTGCTCCCGCCCCGAAAGCCGCGCCTGCCCCCGCCGCAGTTCCTGCCGGCGGAACCAAAGTCGAAGCTCCGATGCCCGGAACCGTTCTGAAGGTTGCCGTTTCTGTGGGCGCCGCCGTCAAGAAGGGCGATCTCCTGCTCGTTCTTGAGGCCATGAAGATGGAAAACGAGATTTTTGCCCCCTGTGACGGCACGGTCAGCGCGATCCCTGCCGCAGCGGGCGCATCGGTTAACGCCGGCGACGCAATGGTCGTTATTGCCTAAGACAGGTGACGACCGATGCTTGAAAATATTCTTGATTTTCTTCAGACGACCGGTTTTTACCGCATGGTCGTCACTGAGGGCGGATGGAAGTACCTGGTGATGTACGGCATCGTCGCGGTGCTCTTCTATCTGGCGATTGTCAAGAAGTTCGAGCCGCTGCTGCTGCTGCCGATCACTTTCGGCATGCTGCTGACCAATCTTCCGGGCGCGGAGATCATGCACATGGAGCTTTTCCAGGGAACGGAAATTAACTACGGTGATGTTCTCCACGAAGGCGGACTTCTCGACATCCTTTATCTCGGTGTAAAACTCGGTATTTATCCGCCGCTCATCTTCATGGGCGTCGGCGCGATGACGGACTTCTCGCCCCTTATCGCAAACCCCAAGAGCCTGCTTTTGGGCGCTGCGGCGCAGCTCGGCGTTTTCGTCGCCTTCTTCATTGCCCTGTTCTGCGGCTTTAATCTCAACGAGGCCGCTGCAATCGGCATCATCGGCGGCGCCGACGGCCCGACGGCCATCTTCGTCACCAAGACGCTGGCTCCCGAACTTCTCGGCCCGATAGCCGTTGCGGCTTACTCCTACATGGCGCTTATCCCGATCATCCAGCCGCCGTTTATGAAGCTTCTGACCACCAAGAAGGAACGCCGGATCCGCATGGCGAACCTCCGTCCGGTTTCGAAGCTTGAGCGAGTGATCTTCCCGATATACGTCACTCTGATCGTTGCCCTTGTTCTTCCCGATGCCGCGACACTTGTCGGCGCCCTTATGCTGGGCAACCTGTTCAAGGAGTCCGGAGTCACCGAGCGTCTTTCCAAGACTGCTCAGAACGAGCTGTGCAACATCATAACCATCATGCTGGGTCTTACCGTCGGCGCTACCGCCACTGCGGAGAGCTTCCTCTCCCTCAAGACTCTGATGATCATCGCCATTGGCCTTATCGCTTTCTGCGGCGGCACTGTCGGCGGCCTGCTTCTGGGCAAGCTCATGTGCTGGATCACCAAGGGCAAGATCAACCCGCTTATCGGTTCGGCCGGCGTTTCCGCCGTTCCGATGGCAGCCCGCGTTGCGCAGACAGTCGGACAGAAGGAAGACCCGACCAACTTCCTGCTCATGCACGCCATGGGTCCGAACGTTGCCGGTGTTATCGGTTCCGCTGTTGCGGCCGGCGTTTTCCTTTCCAGATTCGGCGGCTGACACTTTTAAAGGAGGATTAAATTCACATGGGATTTAAAATAACAGAGACCGTCCTCAGAGACGCTCACCAGTCTCTTATCGCCACGAGAATGACGACTCCCCAGATACTCGGCGCTGTCGAGCTTCTGGACGACGTCGGATATCATTCTCTGGAGTGCTGGGGCGGCGCGACCTTTGACTCCTGCCTTCGCTTTTTGAACGAGGATCCGTGGGAGAGACTTCGCAAGATCAGAGAGAGAGCCAAAAAGACAAAGCTTCAGATGCTTTTCAGAGGCCAGAATATTCTCGGTTACAGACACTATGCCGACGATGTTGTCGAATATTTCGTTCAGAAGTCAATTGCCAACGGCATCGACATAATCCGTATTTTCGACGCGCTCAACGACCCGCGCAACCTCAAGACCGCCATCAAAGCGGCCATCAAGGAAAAGGGTCACGTCCAGGCCTGCATTTCCTATACCATCAGCCCCTATCACTCCACCGAAGCTTTCACGAAGCTTGCCAAGGAGCTTGAGGAGATGGGAGCCGACTCCATCTGCATCAAGGATATGGCCGGTCTGCTTCTGCCCTACACCGCAGAGGAACTTGTCAAGGCTCTCAAGGAGACTGTCAAGATCCCGATTCAGCTTCACATGCACTACACTGCCGGCACCGCTTCGATGGCCTATATGAAGGCAATTGAGGCCGGCGTCGACGTCGTCGACTGCGCCATCTCCCCGATGGCTCTGGGCACTTCTCAGCCCGCCACCGAGCCGATCGTCAAGACCTTTGAAGGCACCCCGTATGACTGCGGCCTCGACATGACCAAGCTCAACAAGGTTCGCGATTACTTTGCCCCCCTCCGCGTGGAATACCTCAAGAGCGGTCTTCTCGATCCCAAGAGCCTGGGCGTCGACGTCAACACCCTGCTCTACCAGATCCCCGGCGGCATGATGTCCAACCTCATCTCCCAGCTCAAGCAGGCCGGAAAGGCCGACAAGCTGGACGAGGTTCTTGCCGAAGTCCCGAACGTCCGCAGAGACGCCGGTTATCCGCCGCTTGTCACGCCTACTTCCCAGATCGTCGGCTCGCAGGCCGTCATGAACGTTCTGTTCGGCAAGTACAAGCAGGTCACCAAGGAGTTCCGCGGGCTTGTCCGCGGTGAGTACGGCCAGACTCCGGCCCCGATTTCCGACGAGTTCCGCAAGCAGATCATCGGAGACGCCGAGCCCATCACCCACCGTCCCGCCGACGATATCCCCAACGAGCTCGACAAGTTCCGTGCCCAGATCAAGGACTATATCGAGCAGGACGAGGACGTCCTGTCCTACGCGCTGTTTGACAAGGTCGCGACAAAGTACTTCGAGTTCCGCAAAGCCGGAAAGTACGGCGTCGACTCCGCCCGCGGCGACAGAGACGCAAAGGTCCACAACGTCTGATTGACCGACCTCCGTCCTCAGGAAATACATTTCCGTGGGGACGGAGATCTTCGCTTTCTTAACGAAAAAGGAAAGGTTTGGATTTATTATGTACATAGGCATCGACCTGGGCGGCACGAATATTGCCGCCGGACTCGTCAACGACGAGTGCGAGATTATCGCTTCCAAGAGCGTGCCCACCTGTGCCGACGTGCGCACCGGTGAGGAGATTGTCAAAGCCATGGCGGAGCTTGCCCTTGACCTCTGCAAGGAGAACAATGTGGACACCGCCGACATCCAATGGGTCGGCATCGGCGCCCCCGGCACCATCGACTCTGAAAACGGAATTATCGCCTACGCCAATAATATCAGGTTTTTCAACACTCCCGCGGCCAAAATTTTCCGCGAAACTTTTGACGTTCCCGTCTATCTCGGAAACGACGCGAACTGCGCCGCCCTTGGCGAAGCCTATGCCGGCGCGGCCAAAAACGCCCGCCACGCCATTATGATAACCCTCGGAACCGGTCTCGGCGGCGGCATCATCATCGACAAAAAGATCTACGCCGGATTCAACGGCGCGGGCGGCGAGATCGGACATTCCGTCATCGTCAAGGACGGCAGACAGTGCTCCTGCGGCAGAAAGGGCTGCTGGGAGGCGTATTCCTCCGCGACAGGCCTTATAAACATGACTGTCGACGCCATGAAGACCGACACCGAGAAGAAGAGCCTTCTCTGGAAGGTCGTCAAGGACGGAAAGATCGAAAACGTCAGCGGACGCACCGCGTATCTTGCCGCAAAGGAAGGGGATGAGCTCGCCCTTTCCGTCACCAATGCCTACGAGGAGTATCTCGCTTCCGGAATTGCAACCGTAATCAATATTTTCCAGCCGGAAGTGTTCTGTATCGGCGGAGGCGTCAGCCACGAAGGCGACCGCCTCATGAATCCGGTCAGGAAGCTTGTCAGCGAGCAGATCTATACCCGGACCATTGCCGATCTGCGCCAGACCGAAGTCAAGCTTGCAGAGCTTGGAAACAACGCCGGAATCGTCGGCGCCGCCATGCTCGGAAAATAAACCGCAGGGTTTTAACTGCCCAAAAAAAGTGCAGCGTTCCGAAAAGTTTTTCGGAACGCTGCACTTTTTTGGGACGGCTGCGAACAAAGCTTTTCAAAGGCTCCGTGAAGAGAAAAACCGGCGAAAAGGAAAAAATACGGCCTTCCGCGCAGAACGGGAGGGGCGTTTTTTTTGACGAAAACCGTGAGAAGACTATGTGAAAAAACGCTTTGACCGGAAAATTCCGAAGGGAGGAAACGGGGAAAAATAATGGGCCTGCCGCGTATTGACAGGCGAAGTTTCGTGGTTTATAATGGACTTTGACAGTGTGCCGTAAAACAACACAGAGCCAGGATGGGACGCAATGAAAAAGGGAATGTTTTCTTTGGAATCGGTAAAGCTTCAATACCGGGAGCTCTTTTTTGACAGGGACGAAAGGTCAAGAGGCCGGCTTTGCATGCTGACTTCGGGTATCGTGAACTCAATCGCCGTAAACCTTTCAGGCGGCGCTTTTTACAGCGCTTTTTTGCTTGAATACGGTATAAACCTTACAAATATCGGAATAATCACATTTATTCCGTACATTGCAAGCCTGTTTACGATTTTATCTCCGAGCGTCCTTTCAAAGTTCAAAAAAAGGCGGTTTGTGCTGTTTTTCTCCCGGCTTGCGTACTACGCCATATCGATCATGGGCGTGACTGTCATGCCCATGATCGTTTCCGGACAGACGGCGAAGATCGTGTGCTTTGCCGTTCTGATGTTTGTTGCAAACGTGATAAACTTTCTTTTCAGTCCGGGATACTCCGTGTGGCATTGGAACTTTCTTCCGGACCGTGTCCGGGCGGGCTTTTTCACGCAGAGTCAGTTTCTGACTTCGCTTGTGGTGAACACCCTTGTCGTTGGGGTCAGCTTTGCTGCGGACGCTTTGAGCGGAACGGAGCATGAGATGACCATAATCATCGCCCTGCGCGTGGTGGCGTTTGTTTTTGCGGTTGCGGACTGCGTCGTGCTTGCCCTGCCGAAGGAATACGCTTACCCAATGAACAGTGTGCGCACAAAGGTGATCGACGTCATAAGAGCTCCGATGGGCAACAAGATGTTTCTCGGGGCGATCGGTCTTTACTGCGGATATGCGATGTTCACGAACCTTTCAGGTTCGGTCATAAACGCGTTTCTGCTGAGCGAAGTGAACGTGACCTATTCGATGATCTACGGCGTGAACGCCCTGTACACGATTTTCTTCATCTTTTTCTCCGCTTTCTGGCAAAAGCAGATACGGCTGAAAGGCTGGATTCCGTCTTTTTCGATGTCGATTTTCATGCTCTCTGCCACATACTTCCTTTATATGTTCATTACGGCGGACAACAGCATCTGGCTTTTCTGGGTAGTGCGTCTGATCCAGCACTTTATCGGCGTCGGCCTCAGCGTCACAGCGTCGAATCTCCACCTTATGTATATGCCGGAAAAGGACCGCGACAATTTCGTTTCTTTTTACCAGCTTGCGGCCAATTTTGCAAACTTCGTAGCCATGATGCTCGGAACCGCCTTGGTTGCGGTCATGGAGGGTTCTGCTCTCAGGGTGTTCGGGATGTCTTTCAACTCCGTGCAGCTGCTTTTGGGACTGCAGGGCGTCGGTTTCATCGTCGTGGCGGTTTTGGGCGGAAGGTTCCACCGGGCCGAACTGAAGATTGGCGGAAAGGAAAACGCTTGAATTTGTACCTGACAGCTGAAAACCGTCCGGAATACTCTGGGTATTCCGGACGGTTTTTGATGTGTCCGTGTCTGCTTATCTATTTGATTTTGAGAAGTCCGTTCAGACTCTTTGCGGTCTCTTCGGGAAGAATTGCCATGCCGCCGGCTTCATAAGAGCCGTTCAACACAACCGTCCCGTAGCTTCCGTTGTAAAGACAGCCGGTCAGAACGTCGCCGTCAGAGAAAACAATGGTGATCTTTCTCCCCGCGTATTTTTTCGCGGCGTCGATTTCCGTTTCGCCGTCCTTTGCGGGGAAATCGAATTCAAACCGAATGTCTTCCTGGTACCGGCCATATGATACCGGGTCGGGGACCGGATCAAATTTCACGTCGGCAAGCAGGGAGTAAAGCTCCTCCGTCTTTTTGTCTGAAAGAGTTCTGTATCCGATCTTTAGGTAACGCCCGACGCTTTTGTCGGAAGAAAGCCCGGTCTCCGGGGAGACGACGATACATTTGATGTCGTCCGCGCTCCTGACACCGTATATGTTTTCGAGAAGATATCCCCAGGTGAATTCAGAGACGTCAGCGCCGGCGGCTGCGAACGCATTCACTCCGGAGGGAAGATTTTCGGTATCGGTCAAATACTGTGTGAATTCGTAAAGGGAATACCCGTTCACGTCCCAGCGTATGACATGGTCGAAATCCGCAGACGAGCCGAAATGATAGTACTTGTACGGCAGTGGGCCGTCTATGGCGTCTCCGAGGAATTTCTGTACCTTTTCACTCTTTGCGCCTTCAATCTTCGCGTAAACGGCGACTTTTCCGTCCTCCATTTTGAGAGAGAAGCCCTCCCTGAAGCCGTAGTCTGCGGTCAGGTTTTCGTGCGCGTCAAGAGAGAAAAGATAGAGCTCTTTTTTGTGTGCCGCGGCAAACACTGCGGCGGAAACTCCGAGCGCGATCACGAGCAATGCCGCCAAAGCCCAGATGACAAGTTTCTTTTTCTTTTTGTTCATTTTAATCCTCCCCTTTTTATCATATTTCAGTTCAACAGTGAACAGTTTCCGTTTTTTCCATTATCCCCGCGGCATTTGCCGGTTTTGCCCGCAAATGCCGCACATAAAAACACAGCATCCAAACCGGGGCTTTTAACTGCCATGTTGGATACTGTAAAAAAAGGGGGGCCGCTGAAAAGTCAATCATGGGGCAAGGCTCACGAAATGACAAAGGCTGTTTTAAGACGGGCATCCGACATGGCAATTAAATTGTCGAAAACCATGGCGATCATCCCCCTTTGTCCATAGATCATTTCCTGCTCTGAATATAATGTATCATAACTTTATAGGGCGTGTCAAGTGTTTTTTTGCTTTTTTTTTGAAGAAAATGCGGGTTGCGCCGGAAAATTGCCCTGCAGACGCGGGTTTAACAGTGCGGAGAAATGATATATTTAAAAAACTTGTTTAGTAAAAACCGGCGGATTGAGAAAAAGGTACAGCGGATTTACTGCTGACGTTTATGCTTCCGGTCCGGGTATATACAAAATCCCCGCCGGACGAAAACCATCCGGCGGGGCGAGTTTTATGCCTTGATTTTATTATTTTGTGCTCAGACCTTGTATACTCTCTTCATTTTCTGTTCCTTGCGGGGTCTGTCGCGGTAATCGGTGGAAGTTTCGGCGATCTCATCCACAACGTCCATACCGTCGACAACGCGGCCGAAAGCGGCGTAATCTCCGTCAAGGAAGAGGGAATCCTCGTGGACGATGAAGAACTGGGATCCGGCGGAGTCCGGGTCGGAAGCGCGGGCCATGGAGAGAACGCCGCGGGTGTGGCTGAGGGGGTTGTCAACGCCGTTGGACTTGAACTCTCCCTTTATGTTCCAGCCGGGGCCGCCCATTCCGGTGCCCTTCGGGTCGCCGCCCTGAATCATGAAGCCCTTGATGACGCGGTGGAAGATGAGTCCGTCGTAAAAGCCGCTCTCGACAAGCTTTTCAAAGTTCTCACAGCTGATGGGGGCGTACTCGGGGCAAAGCTCCAGGGAGATCTTCTTGCCGTTTTCCATTTCGATGATTATCATGTCTGCAACTCCGTACTTTCTTCTTGGTTTTTCGGCTCATTGCCTTTTGTATTATTATATAATATTAGCCTGCTGAAATTCAAGTACAAAGGGTGAACGATTTACCGTTATTTTGCATACATAAGGTAGAGAATGCGGTTGACAAACCGGCGGGGAAGAAGCCGGGACAGCAACACGAGCGCCGCATATCCTGCGCCGACCGTGCAGACGGGCGGAACGCGCTTTCTGCCGGAAAGGCGGAGGATTTTTTTTGCGACAGCTTTGGGCGGCATGCCGTTTTGTTCGTCGCGCTCCATTTTTTCGACGGAACGGGATATTCTTCCGCAGTATACCTCGTCCCCCACGGGGGATTTTTCCCTTGCGGCGGTAAATCCCGTCTTTATGTCGCCGGGCATGACCGCTGAGACCCGCACTCCGAAGGGCCGGAGCTCGTTTGCCAGCGCTGAGGAATACGCGTTCAGCGCGGCCTTTGAGGCGGAGTACCATGTTTGAAAGGGGATCGGAAGCACTGCGGCAACGGACGAGACGTTGAGGATCATGCCCCGGCTTTCCCGAAGCAGGGGCAGCGCCGCGCGGCACACCGCCGCGGTGCCGTCCAGGTTTACGGCCATCTGGCGGCGGGAATCTTCTTCGGAGGTGAATTCAACCGCGCCGGAAATTCCGCTTCCCGCGCAGTTCACGAGAAGATCAAGCCTTCCTGAGACGCTTCCTATTTCCGAAAGGACCCGCCGGACTGAGTCCGGGTCGGTTATGTCCCCGGAGACGCCGCGGACTCCCGAAGGCGCGCTGCCGCGGCGGGAAAGTCCCCAGACCGTCCAGCCGTTTTGCGCCAGAAGCTCCGCCGCCGCCGCGCCGATGCCGCTTGAGGCGCCGGTGACAAGGGCGATTTTACTCATGGGGGTTGTTTCTGAGCACCACGTCGGCGATGATGTCCATGGCCTCGTCGAGGAGCGCTTCCGTCAGCGTCGCCATGTAGCTTGTGCGGAGCATACAGCCGTCCGTGGGCGCTGCCGGGGGCAGGACGGTGTTGACGTAAACTCCGCGGTCATAGATCTCTGCGGCGATGCGCAGGGTGTTTTCCATGGTATAGGTGAATATCGGGATGATCGGAGCTTCGGAGTCGGCGATCTTCAGTCCGCGGTCCTTCAGTCCGGCGCGGGCATAGGCGGAAAGCTGGGAGAGACGCTTCACAAGCTCCGGATGGGCTTTTATGTGTCGCAGGGCGGCAAGGGCGGAAGCACAGCTTGCCGGGGTTATGGATGCGGAGAAAATGAACGGGCGGGAGTTGTGGCGAACGTAGTCCACAACTTTTGCGTCGCCTGCCATGTATCCGCCGAGGCTGGCAAGGGATTTTGAAAAGGTTCCCATGTAGATATCGACTTCTTTTTCAAGTCCGAAATGGCTTGCCGTGCCGCGGCCGCCCTCGCCGATGACGCCGAGACCGTGGGCGTCGTCAACCATCACGCGGGCGCCGTACTTTTTCGCCAGCTCCACGATCTCGGGGAGGCGGGCGATGTCTCCGCCCATGCTGAATACGCCGTCGGTAACGATGAGGCATCCGGAGGTTTCGGGAACGCGTTTGAGACAGTTTTCAAGATCCTCCATGTCGCTGTGGCGGTAGCGGAGCATCTTCCCAAAGCTGAGGCGGCAGCCGTCGTAAATGCTGGCGTGATTTTCGCGGTCGCAGATCACATAGTCCGTGCGGCCCACAAGGGCGCTTATTATGCCGAGGTTGGACTGGAAGCCTGTCGAAAAGGTGACGACGGCCTCCTTGCGGAGAAAGTCGGCAAGCTCGGCCTCAAGTTCGAGATGGAGCTTCAGGGTGCCGTTTAAAAAGCGGGAGCCGGAGCAGCCGGAACCGTACTGTTCGTATGCGCGGATGCCGGCCTCGACGACCTCGGGACAGGCGGTAAGTCCCAGATAGTTGTTGGAACCGAGCATAATGCGGCGCTTGCCTTCCATGATAACTTCGGTGTCCTGTCTGGATTCGAGTGCGCGGAAATAGGGATAGATGCCTTTGGCGCGGAATTCGTCGGCAAGAGTATAGTTTCTGCACTTTTCAAAGATATCCATAAAATTTCCTCCCGGTTTTTAATGTTGTTTTGTTTGTTTATCGGCTGTGCCGTTCTCTTACCGCGGCGAAGGCTTCGTCGGCAACTTCGACCGTTTCGGCGATATCGGCTTCGCTGAGAGAAGCGTTGATGAAATGATTGTGGTGGTTGGTTATGAAGATTCCGCGGCGCACGCATTCCGCGACCCATTCCTGGTGCAGGGCAAGGGTCGGATCGTCGGCGATCCGGAAATACGGAAGCGCGGGTTCTCCGGTGATGTGAAGGTCGAAGCCGTATTTTTTCGCGGCGGAGGAAAGCCCGGAGGCGAGGGCTTCGCCGCGGCTGCGGAGAAGCCCGCAGAGATCGAGCCGCTTCATCTTTTCGATGCAGGCGATGCCCGCGGCAAAGGGAACGGCGGACATCCAGTAGCTTCCGGTGAAAGAGATCCCGGAGACGGTGTTTTTGACGTGCTCCCTGCCGCAGAGGGCAGAGACGTTGTAGCCGTTCGCCAGAGCCTTGCAGAAGCAGATAAGGTCTGCCTCGAAGCCGTAAAAATGGTCGGAACCGGCAAGGTCGAGACGGAACCCTGCGCGCACGTCGTCCACAATGAGCAGGGAGCCGTACTTGTCGCAGAGCGACCGGACGTGCTTCCAGAAGCCCTTGGCCGGAAGCTCGTTGTCGGCGAAGTTGCCGTGCATATAGGGCTGGCCGATGACGGCGGCGATGTTGTCGCCCTCTTTTTTGAACGCCTCCTCAATTGCGCCGAAGTCGTTCCAGGGCAGATAGATGTTGTTGGCGACCTCTTCCGGCAAAACGCCGGGGTAGTCGATTTTCTGGGTCCAGGGGGAAACTCCATGGTAATATCCGCGGAAAAATACGATCTTTTTCCGGCGGGTGTGCGCGCGGGCGGTCATGACGGCAAGGCTTGTGACGTCGTTCCCGTTTTTTGCAAAGAAAGCCCAGTCGGCAGTGGCGACGGTGTCGACAAGCAGATCCGCAAAGTCGATCATGACCGACGACGGAGCCGTGACACAGTCGCATTTTGCGCGCTGGGCGTCGGCGGCAGCGTTGACGTCGGGGTCGTTGTACCCGAGAACATTCGGTCCGTAGCCGCACATATAGTCGATGAAGCGGTTCCCGTCCACATCCCAGAAATAGGAACCCTGGGCGCGCTCGGAATAGAAGGGAAACGCTTCCACCGGCATGTAACAGCCCTCGGCGGGACCCTGGTGCCCGTATATTCCGGAGGGGATGACTTTCTGGGCGCGGGCGAAAAGCTCGCGGCTTTTTTCATAGTTATAAATCTTTTTCATCACAGATTCTCCGATTTTGTTCCGTTATGATTGTTTTCGTTCTCAGGAGAGATAGAGGGCGACTCTGTCAAATATGCGGTTTATGTTGTCCACCTGCGGGACCATTCCGCCGATTCGGACACCGCCGGTCCCGACGGAGGCAACGCTGTTGGCTTTGCCGTCGAAGATGTCGCGGGCAAGCTTCAGGTTGTCAAAGCTCATAAACGCGGTGATGCGGTCGGGACGGTCGAAAACTGCGGAAAGTGTGTGGTCCCTGGCCGTGAGCCACACGCTCTCTTCCCCGCGGATGGAGATTTCCACCGCGCCGTCCGGAATATAGGACGCGCTGGCTTTTCCGACGCTGTCGGTGTTTCCGAGCTGCGCCGCAGCGGACGCGATCACGTTCAGCATCAGAAGCGTGCTGCGGCGGAAAAATTCCGGATCGGAAAGCTTTTCGGGAGCGGGACGGAGATAGCTTTCGAGTATTTTTGTCAGGGAAGTGAAGTTTCCGGTCAGGAATCCGATTTTCAGAAATCCGCGGCTCGGAATCGGCGTGACGGTTCCGTCGATCATTCCGTTGAACTTCCGGCAGGAGGAGAAGGGGAGCTTTATGCGGCATTTTTCCGTCCCGTCACGCACCTCGCAGCGGCCGCCGCCGAAGACAAGCGTTGCCTCCGGCCCGTCCTTGACGGAAATGCCGACGGAGATATCCTCGCCGGCAAGCTTTGCCGCCTCTTCGTCCATAAGGCAGAGCTTTCTCAGTGCTCCGAGCACGGCGTACATATTTACGAATGCAAGGGCTCTTTCTTCTTTATTGTTCATGTCAAAACCTCTGTGCTTAATCTGCTTTTTCAAAACCGCTTATTATGGCGGCTTCCGGCTGTGCCGGGCAAAACGAAAAATACTTAAAAATATTTATGTATTTATGGCGTCAGTATAACACCCGTAGTTTAACCATATCTGAACTGTATATGAACTAAATATGAACTTGATTAAAGAAAAATAAAACCGCCTGAAAAACTTGCTTTTTCAGGCGGTTGGCTGTGTTTTCAAAAGGCTGGAGCTCAGAGAGCTGCGATGATCCAGGTGACGAGGTTGTAAATATTGAGGCCGACGATCAGTGTGCCGACGATTGCGAGAAGCGGCTTCACGGGGAGCTTTTTGCAGATCCATGCGGCAAGGGGAGCGGCCAGAACGCCGCCGATGATCAGGCCGAGTATCGTTTGCCAATGGGCGATGAAGTCGGAGATCAGCACAAAGAAGGCTGTCGTCTGTGCAAGCGTGACGACGAACTCAGCGGTGTTGACGGTCCCGATGGTTTTCTTGGTGTCGTGGTTGGAGGCGAGCATTGTGGAGGTGACAACGGGGCCCCATCCGCCGCCGCCGGTGGCGTCGAGAAATCCGCCGATGAATCCGAGGGGATAAACGTAGGCTCCTTCCTTGCGGGGAGCTTTGCCGTCTTTTTTGAAGACCTTGATAAATATCAGAACGCCCATGACGATCAGATAGACGTCGATAAAGGGCTCGAGCTTGTCGCCGATTGACGAGAGCACCCATGCGCCCAGGACTCCGCCGATTACGCCGGGAATGGCAAGCTTCAAAAGAAGCTTCCAGGACACGTTTTTGAACCGCCAGTGCGCGATGCCGGAAACGAGCGTTGTGGGAACTTCCGAGCAGTGGACGACGGCGCTGGCCATTGACGCGGGAAGTCCGGCCATTTTCAGAAAGGTGCGGCAGCTTACGCCGTAGGCCATTCCGAGGGTCCCGTCGATAAGCTGGGCGGCAAAGCCGATTATGATAAAAATTACAAACTGCATATGGGGTTCTCCTTCTGGGGGGATAGATCCGAGCCATAAACGGCTGTTTTTTTCGTTTACGGTCAGGAGTGATTTAGCTCAAAGTATAGCATTTGCAGTTTAACCATGTCTGAACTGTGAGTGAACTCAAAATGAACCGTGTAACAGCCCGGGACAAGTGAGGACGGGAGATGTGCGGACAGCATAACTGGTATTATTAAAAAAACATATTCTGAGTATTTTATGAAGTCCAGATGGGCTGTATACTATTTCATGCTTAAGACATAACTATATTTGAGGAGTGAAGAAAATGTCAAATGACAGATATGAGCTGAACAAAAACCTTGCCCAGATGCTAAAGGGCGGCGTAATAATGGACGTCACGACGCCTGAAGAAGCAAAAATTGCCCAGGAGGCCGGCGCGTGCGCCGTTATGGCTCTTGAGCGTATCCCTGCGGACATCCGCGCGGCGGGCGGAGTTGCCCGTATGAGCGACCCGAAGATGATAAAGGGAATACAGGCGGCCGTATCGATTCCGGTCATGGCGAAGTGCCGCATCGGTCACTTTGCGGAAGCGCAGATTCTTCAGGCCATTGAGATCGACTACATCGACGAAAGCGAAGTGCTTTCTCCGGCGGACGACAAGTACCACATAGACAAGACGCAGTTTGACGTGCCTTTCGTCTGCGGTGCGAAGGATCTGGGCGAAGCGCTCAGACGCATCAGCGAGGGAGCTTCCATGATACGCACAAAGGGCGAGCCGGGAACGGGAGATATCGTCCAGGCGGTGCGCCATATGAGAATGATGCAGAGCGAGATCAGGCGGCTCACGTCCATGTCCGCCGATGAGCTTTACCAGGCCGCAAAGGAGCTCCAGGTCGATTACTCCCTTGTTAAGTTCGTGGCGGAAAACGGAAAGCTTCCGGTCGTGAACTTCGCCGCGGGAGGAGTCGCGACTCCGGCGGACGCGGCGCTTATGATGCAGCTTGGAGCCGAGGGAGTCTTCGTGGGCTCCGGCATTTTCAAGTCCGGAAATCCGGCAAAGCGCGCCGCGGCGATCGTCAAGGCCGTCACGAACTATTCCGACCCGCGAATTCTTGCGGAGATATCCGAAGATCTCGGAGAGGCGATGGTGGGCATAAACGAACAGGAGATCGCTCTGCTTATGGCGGAGCGCGGAAAGTGATGAGAGTCGGAGTTCTTGCCCTTCAGGGTGCTTTTGCAGAGCACCGGAGAATGCTGGAGTCCCTTGGCGCGGAGACTTTCGAGATAAGACAGCGGCGTGACGCGGACAGATCCTTTGACGCCCTTGTGCTTCCCGGCGGGGAGAGCACGGTCATCGGAAAGCTTCTGAGGGATCTGGGGCTTATGGAGCCGCTGAAAGACCTGATCGGAAAAGGAATGCCCGTTTTCGGCACCTGTGCGGGACTTATACTGCTGGCCGAAAGGATCGAGGGAGAGCCGTCGCCGCACATCGGAACGATGGACATTACGGCAAAGCGCAACGCATACGGAAGACAGCTCGGAAGCTTTGCCGCGGAAGAGGATTTTGCCGGAGTCGGAAAAATCCCCATGGTCTTTATCCGCGCCCCGTATATTTCGGCGTGCGGGGAAAGGGCCGAGGTTCTCGCCCGCTGCGGGGGAAAGATCGTCGCCGCAAGGCAGGGAAACCAGCTTGTCACGGCTTTTCACCCGGAGCTGACCGGGGACGCGCGAGTTCACGGCTTTTTTCTTGAAACGGCTGCGAAGCGCCGGTAAACTTTGAATGAAAAAAACGACGCCGGAATTTTTGTATAAATTCCGGCGTCGTTTTTTTTGTGAAGATTACTTTGCGCGGCAGAGTTCGGCAAGCTTGGCAAAGGCGGGAAGGGCGCGTCTGATGCGGTCGGTCGGAACGCAGTAGGAAATGCGCACGTGTCCGGGACAGCCGAAACCGGAGCCGGGAACGATCAGAAGATCGAGACTTTTTGCCTTTTCGCAGAAGGCGATATCGTCGGGTTCCAGGGTTCTCGGGAAGAGATAGAACGTCCCTCCGGGTTCGACGCACTCAAAGCCGCAGCTTCGGAGACCGTCAAGAAGCAGGCGGCGGTTTTCGGCATAGACCGAGATGTCCGCCGTGAGGTCGGCGCATTCGGCGCAGACCCGCTGGAAAAGGCTCGGCGCGCTGACGTACCCGAGCGAGCGCAGCGCGCCGGCAACTGCCGCGTAGACCGGCTCGTCGCGGTTGGCGCTTTGGGGAACGAAAACATAGCCCAGACGCTCTCCGGGAACGGAGAGAGATTTGCTGAACGAATAGCAGACTATGGTATAGGGGTAGAACGCGGGGATCCAGGGCACGGAAAAGCCTTCGTAGACGATCTCACGGTAGGGCTCGTCGGAGATTATATATATCGGATGACCGTACTGTGCGGAGCGTTCGGAAAGCAGGTCGGCAAGCTTTTTTACCGTCTCTTCGGAGTAGACCGCGCCGGAGGGGTTGTTCGGGGAATTGACGATAACGGCCTTTGTGCGGGGATTGAGCGCCAGGGAAAGGGCGTCAAAATCGATCTGGAAGTTTTCGATGTCGGGCGGAATAAGCCGCATGGCCGAACCGGTCTTTTCGATAAAGACCTTGTATTCGGGAAAATACGGTGCAAAAACGACGAACTCGTCGCCTTCGCAGGCAAGTCCGTGGAGACAGCCGCAGAGAGCCCCGGCGGCGCCGGTGGCGATGTAGATGTCGTCGGGCGAAGCTCCGGCCGAAAAGCGGCGGTTGAGCGAATCGGCCAGCATCTTCCGCGCGGCGGGGTCGCCCTGGGCGCTGGTGTAGCCGTGCATGGCGACGGGGTCGCTTTCGGAAAGAAGCCGTATCGCCGCGGCGTTCACTTCCGCAGGCGGGCTGACGCTGGGGTTTCCGATGGAAAAGTCGAAAACATTTTCCGCGCCGACGATCGCGGCGCGGGATTTGCCGTATTCAAACAGCTCTCTGATCACCGACCGGGCAGTTCCGAGACGGACGCTTTTTTCAGACAGCATAAGTTGTTTACCTCCGAAAAACAAAAATCCATATTGAAAATTATAAGCGTTGACAGGCTTTTTGTCAAGGTTTCAAAAGAACTGTTGTGGAGCGGAGTTCGGATAAAACAGGGATAATATATCTGTTCCGAAAGGAAAATGTGTTCGGTTTGATACCTTTTGAAAACCGCGGGCGCAAATTGCTTTCCGAAAGCCTCCGGCCTGCGGACGGGCTTGAAAGAGCTTTTTTGAGAGGTGAACCTCTGCCTGTGGGATTGAGCGGTAAAAGGGTCTGAGCAAAACAACCCGGGGTTGAGACAACTGCCGGTTGTTTTTGGCGGGAAAAGGGCGGGCGCGGCGGAAAAAGCCCCAAAAGAGGTAAACTTTGCGGTTATTGACTTGTTTTTTGATTGCGGTTATAATAAACCTGCAATCAGGACACGGCAGATGCCGGAAAAGGGGCTTACTTTATGCTGAATCCTCGGGAACTTGGACAATTCATCTCGGAAAAAAGGAAGCTTGCGGGCATGACCCAGGAGGTTTTTGCCTCGGAACTGGGAATTACTCCTCAGGCGGTCTCAAAATGGGAAACCGGCATCGGCTATCCGGACGTTGCGCTGTTCCCGCAGATATCATGTCTTTTGGGCGTCTCAATCGGCTCGCTTTTCGGTGAAAAAGAGAGAAACTGTCCGGAATTTTCCCAGAGCTTTCGGGGAATGGAGTTTTTGGCTTCGTTTAAAAACAAAGCCTGCTATTCATCCAAAAAAGCAGAGAGCGTCGACGAAAAAACAGGGATCATAACCTTTTCGGACGGAAGCACAGCGGATGTTTTTCAGGGAATTGTTTACAACCGCGGCGGGGGGGAGATCGCGATATTTGAAGACGACGCGTTTTGCGACAGCGACAGTGAGTGCGGCGGGACGAGCCTTGAACAGAGCTTTGCACCCTTTGAGTCGCTTGAGGTAAATATATCCCGGAATTGCAGGGTGAGACTGCTGAATGATCCGAAGGGCTTGTTTTGGGCAAGCGCAAAGGGTTCTCCGAAATTTATCTCGGGGTTGAAGTTCAATGGGGAGAAAAACGGATTGTCTGTTTCCATGAAGAACGGCGGCGGACAGGACGGGGATTCGGAGCCAAACCTGCTCGACATATACATGGGGTTTTGCGAGGGCGGGCGGCTTTGCGTGCGTCTGACGGGATGCGGATCGTGTGAGGTGGTTCCGAATTTCAAAAATACCGTTTTGAGTGTTTCGGGGAGCGGAACAATCGAGGCGAACAGGGTCGGAAATTTTGAGGCGGCGATCAGCGGTTCGGGACAGATTTCCGTCGGAGACTGTGAGGACGTGTCGTTCAGAATTTCCGGCTGCGGGGAGATTTCTGCGGGAAACTGCGGCAAAGCGGCGGTAAGCATTTCCGGAAGCGGCGACGTTTCTGCAAAAAGGCTGCATGATCCAAAAGTGACGATTTCCGGCTGCGGGGATGTTTCGGCGGAGGAGATATCCGGCCGCGCCGAGGTGAAGATTTCGGGCAGCGGCTCCGTGCGTTTGGGAGGGGAGGTCGGGTTCCTGCTCTGCGAGTTCCGGGGGAGCGGAAGTTTTGACGGAAAGCGGCTCACGGCAGACCGTGCGGAGCTTTCCGCCGACGACGGAGAGATATATATCGGGCGCATCGTCAGTGAATCGGCAGAGCGCATTGGAAAAAAGGCCGTTCTGTGTGTCGGACAGCGGGGATAAGAAAAAACGTACTTCTCCGGCGGAAAACCGCCGGAGATCTTTTGCGTCTTGATATTTTCCCGGAAAGGTGTATAATTTAGGGTGTTAAAAGCAGAAGGGGGAGCGGAGCCGCCGTGGACTCAAAAGCGGAAAAAGAAGCGTGCCCGGGAGGAAAAATCCTGAGGCTGGACGGACATCCGGAGCTTATCGCCGCGGCGGCGAAGTGGTTCCACGAAAAATGGGGTATTCCGGAGCGCACTTACCTTGAAAGCATGGAGGCGAGCGCTGCGAGTCCTTCCGGAGTGCCGGAGTGGTATGTTTTCCGGGAAAACGGACGGATATGCGGCGGGCTCGGCGTGATCGAAAACGATTTTCACAAGCGCCCGGATCTCCGCCCGAATATATGCGCGGTATATGTCGAACCCGAATACCGCAGGCGGGGCATTGCCCGGCAGCTTTTGAACGCGGCGGCCGCCGGCCTTGCGGAGCACGGGACGGAGGATGTGTATCTGATAACCGGACATACGGACTTCTATGAAAAGTGTGGATGGGAGTTTTGGGGAACAGTCGAGGAAAACGACGGAGGAGAAGCCAGAATGTACCACCGAAAGACGGGCAGCGGTTTCTGAGGGAATTTCTTTTCGGAGCTTGACACAAAACCCGGAGAATGGTATATTTTTAATGAAATATAAACTGCGAAAGCTTTTGAATTTAGCCTGAAGGGAACGGGAAGAGTGAGAAGATCAAAATTTGTTAATGTAAAGGCGGCGCTGCTGCTTTTGGCGTTTGTTTTTCCGCTGGCGCTTGGCGGCTGTACGCTGCTTGAGCAGATGGTGGACGACTATGTGCTTGTACAGGTGTGGTACGATGTGGAGTCGGAATCGGAAAACAACGAAGCGGTTTTCAAGTGCAGCATTTCCGCCACAGTCACCAACAACTATATCGTGCCGCTGACCGCGGCGGAGGTGACGCTGGAAATCGACGACGCGGTCACAATCGAGGGTCTTCCCAGAAATACGACGTTCGTCACACTGGACATGGGGGAATCCGAGACCATAGTGTGGTCGGTGTCGATCCCGGTGGAGCATGAAGACAGAAACTGGGACTATTCGGTGTCGGTGAGCTCTCCGCTCATCACGGGAGTTACGGCCTACGGCTCGGTCTTTGTGGACGGAACCAACGGAGCCAACAACCGGATGGACTTTACGCGGGACACCTGGAATTTTCAAAACTACACGGTGAACAGTTTTCCTGTTAATGCTGCGGATTTCGCGGCGCTCTGCTATAACCTCAGCGACTCGGAAAAAGCGATGATCAAGGAGAAAGCCGGGATGGAAGCGGGAGGCCAGTGCTACGGAATGGCAGTGACTTCGATCCTTGCAAAAACCGGAAGGCTCAGCCCGTCTTCGCTGAAATCGTCCGCATCAAATCTGCATGAGGTTTCGAAAAACTCTGCGGCAAAATCAATAATCGCGTCCTACCATTTGACTCAGTATTTGTCGTACATACAGGCGGAAGTCACGGTTTTCTGCCTGAAATCTGATGTGGAACGTCTCCGCACGCTGACAGATATGGCGGAAAAGGTGGAAAATGGCGGAACTCCGGTGCTCCTGTGCTACGGCCTCGAGCCGACGCGTCCGGATCTGTCTGCAAGCGGGCACGCAGTTGTGGCGTACGGATGTGAAAACACGAATTATACGCACAACGGACACCGGTATACCGGGAAAATACTTATATATGACAGCAATTCACCTGAATACAAAGACGTGTGCTGCCTCTACTTTGACGAAGAAGGGAACTATACGATTCCCTACCTCGAGGACAAAGGATATAATGTGCAAATAGAGTTTGTGCTTTCGGATCTTTCCGTAATGGACCGGAGCGGAATTGTCGACACAAAGGACAGCGTTTACTCGTTTATTTCGGCAAGGGGCACGCAGGATCTGAAGGTAATGGCGGATACGCTTCAGGAAGAGATAAACGCACTTGACGCCATACTCCCGGGCGGAATCAATGGCGGACTTATCGTTGCCTTTCATGGCTTCGGAGAAGACGAAAGCAGTCTGAACATTGCTGTGAAGAATGTGGACGGGGAAGAGAGCGCAGTGTCGGTCAGACCGGAGAACGAAGGCGACGCGCTCGACATTTCAATAAAATACGGCGGGACTTACCTGTCCGCTTCTTCCGAAAAACAGGATGCGGTTTCTTTCGCTCCCGACGGAAGCGTCGGCGTTGATGGACGGGCGGAGAACTTCAGCCTTACGGTTGCCTCCGACTCGGGACTTGGAATGCTCGGCTGCAGCAGCATTCGCCTCACCGGGGATTCCGGCGAGAACGCTTCTCTTGCTCCGGCGGAGGAAGGGTATATTCTCTCCGGAGAGGGTCTTGAAGATATCGAAATATATACCGAGGGAGAAGACGGCGCCAGCCGCCTTGAAATCAAAAAAGCGGAAGACGGGGATATTCTTCTCTCCGCCGGGGACGGTGTTCTCAAAGCCCTGTCGGATCCGGACGGAGACGGGGAATTTGACCGGGTCGTCGCCGTCGGAGAATCGGTTGAGGTCGAGTCCCCGGTAAAGAACCTCCGGGCGGAGCTGCTGGATAACCGGAATGCGGTGATGATAGTTCTGGCCGCGGTCGGCCTGGCTTCCCTGGCGCTGGTGATCGTTATTTCCACGAGAAGCAAATATTGAGTGCGGCGCAAAGGAGATGCCGGATGAAAAAAGCAATACAAACGCTCCCGCCGGGGTACGAAGAGATATTTTCCATCGATATGAAAAAAGACAGGAAGACGGCCCTGGCTGTGAATCTGCTGGCTTTGGGCATAATGCTTGCCGTCGGTATCCCGATGAACTTTGTCGTGCCGATCCTGACGCTTTTTGACATGGAGTCCGGGGTGTGGCTGTATTTTCTGCGGTTTGCGGTAATGCTTGCGGGAATTGTGGCTTACATAATCCTTCACGAGCTTGTCCACGGTGCGGCAATGAAGGTTTTCGGCGCCGAAAAGGTGCACTACGGTTTCAACGGAGTTTTCGCCTGGGCCGGGAGCAGCGACTATTTCGGCAAAACGGGCTATATAGTCATCGCTCTCGCTCCGGTGGTTTTCTGGGGAGCTGTGCTGGCGCTGATCTGCGCAATTGTGCCGGAAAGCTGGTTCTGGGTCGTGTATTTTGTCCAGATCACGAACGTTTCCGGCGCGGCGGGCGACTTTTATGTGACCGCAAAGCTGCTTCGTTTTCCGGGGGATGTACGGATTTCGGACAACGGTCTCGGAATGCGCGTATATTCGGCGGAAAAAGCGGAGAGGACACAGTTTTGAAAAACGAACGGACAGGGCGGAAGTTGTTTCCTCCCTGTCCGTTTTCGCCCTGTTCCGGCGCCAAAGCCGGGAAGAGAAAAACCGCTTTCCGGAGCGGGATTTTGCCGGGAAAAGGAGCGAAAGCCAAAGCTGCTCCGGAAGGGAAACTTCCAAAGCAGCTTTGGCTTTATGTTTTGGGTGAAGTTTTGCTGCGTCAGACTATCTCGACCGGCGGAGCGACGGAAGCGGTGAGGCTGTTCCCGTCGAAGTCCACGGTGATGAGGCAGCCCTCGGAGATATCTCCAGAGAGGATGGCTCTTGCGATGAGCGTTTCCACGTGGGAGGAGATATATCTCTTCATCGGCCTTGCGCCGTAAACGGGGTCAAAGCTCTCGTCGATGATGTGCGTCTTTGCCGCGTCGGTGATCTCAAGCCGGAGCGATTTTTCGGCAAGGCGGCGGGATAGCCCCTCTGTCAGCAGATCGATGATCGCGGAGATGTTCTCTTTGGTCAGCGGTTTGTAGAAGACGATCTCGTCAAGCCGGTTCAGGAATTCCGGACGGAAAGAGCGGCGCAGGAGGGACATAACCTCTTCCCGGGCTGTGGGCTCGATGGAGCCGTCGGGACCGATCCCGTCCAGGAGGAACTGGGAGCCGAGGTTTGAGGTCAGAATGATGATCGTGTTCTTGAAGTCCACCGTGCGCCCCTGGGAATCGGTGATGCGCCCGTCGTCGAGAACCTGGAGAAGAATGTTGAAAACGTCGGGATGGGCCTTTTCGATCTCGTCAAAGAGCACCACGGAGTAGGGCTTTCTTCTGACCGCTTCGGTGAGCTGTCCGCCTTCGTCGTAGCCGACATATCCCGGAGGCGCTCCGATGAGGCGGGAGACGCTGAATTTCTCCATATACTCGGTCATGTCGATTCGGATAAGGTTGTGTTCGTCGTCAAAAAGCGCTTCGGCAAGCGCCTTGGCAAGCTCTGTTTTGCCGACGCCCGTCGGGCCGAGGAAGAGGAAGGAGCCGATCGGCTTGTTGGGATCGGAGATGCCCGCGCGGGAGCGGATTATGGCTTCGGTGACTCCCGTGACGGCCTCGTCCTGGCCGATAACGCGGCGGTGAAGGATGGAGTCGAGATTCAATATCTTCTCCCGCTCGCCCTCCATGAGCTTTGCCACGGGGATCCCGGTCCAGCGGGCAACGATGGCGGCGATCTCCTCTTCGGTGACGGTGTCGCGGATGAGGGAGGACTCCGTGCCGCGCTGTTCGCTTATGCGCTTTGCCTCTTCAAGCCTCTGCTCAAGGGCCGGAAGCTCGGAATAGCGCAGGCGTGAGGCCTTTTCGTATTCGTAGTTCCGCTGGGCGGCTTCGATCTCGCCGTTCATGCGGTCGATATCCGCCTTGAGGGTTTTGACATCCTCTATGGCGTTTTTTTCGATGTCCCAGCGGGACTTCATGCTGTTGAATTTTTCGCGGTCCTCGGCAAGCTCCCGTTCAAGCTTTTCAAGCCGTTCGGCGGAAAGCTTGTCGGTCTCTTTTTTGAGAGCCATTTCCTCGATCTCAAGCTGCATAATGTGGCGGCGGAGGTCGTCCAGCTCTCCGGGCATGGAGTCGATCTCCGTGCGGAGGCTTGCACAGGCCTCGTCCACAAGGTCGATGGCCTTGTCGGGGAGGAATCTGTCCGTGATATAGCGGTGGGACAGGGTGGCTGCGGCGATCAGCGCGCGGTCCTGAATTGTGACGCCGTGGAAGATCTCGTACCTGTCCTTTAGGCCGCGGAGAATGGAGATTGTGTCTTCGACGGTCGGCTCGTCGACGGTGACCGGCTGGAAGCGGCGCTCGAGGGCGGCGTCCGCCTCGATGTACTTGCGGTACTCGTCAAGGGTCGTTGCGCCGATGCAGTGCAGCTCGCCGCGGGCCAGCATGGGCTTGAGCAGGTTGCCCG
>JAEDMJ010000025.1 GCA_016303065.1 Clostridiales bacterium | reverse complement strand
CCCGAAGTGCTTGTGTATTATACTACATCTTTTCCCCGTTGTCAACACTATTTTGCATGATTACTTTGCAAAAAACATCCAAGAATTCCAGGCGTTTTTTGTAGCATATTGCCATCATGCCGGAAACTCCGGCTTTGCCCGATCCTTTGGGGCGGGATATCCCCCCCGAATAACACGCTCCCCACGCCCGGAACACCGGCTTTTGCGGCACAGAGCCGCCCCCACAGGGACTTACGCCGATCATTTCTCTCCAGCCAAATCCCGGCGGCTTGACAAACGGCTTTCAAAGTGCTATTCTCAAACCGAAACAAACGCAGGCCGGCTTATTTTTGACCGCCACGACTTCCCGGCGGTCAAAAGCGGCGCCGTTTTATAAGCACGGCGATCGCCGCCGCAGCCGCACATATTCCCAGCGCGGCCACGCAAATCATCACGGCGACCAGGATGACTGCGCCAGAAACATTCACCCCGTAAGTTTCCGCCAGAGGGATGCCGTTCTCGTCCGTTTCAAATACCGCCCCTCCCCGAAATCCGTCGGCAATCACCGGGTACTCCCCCGAAACCAAACCCGTGCCGACAGCCTCGGCTTCAATTATATATGTAAAAACCTTTGAATCGTATTCGCCGTTCACCCTGACAAAGAAGCTGAAGCTCCCGTCCCGCCCTTCCGGATGCTCCGAATCTCCGGCCTCGGCGGCGGCGAATCCGACCGGAACGATCTCAATCGAATCGGAAGAATATACCGGCGCATTTCCCGCGGCGACGCCCTCTTTCAGCACTCCGTAAGCAAGCTCAATCGCTTCGGGAAGTATTCCGACGATTCCATTCTCCGCATTCGGAAAATTCAGAGCGTTCACCAAATCCAATACCGCCGTCATGCGCTCCGCTTCGGCCCTTCCACCCCCTAAAACCTTCGTTTCGTTCCCGGTAACGCCGTAGAAATAAAAACCGTCTTCCCCCGCCGCGCACACCGTCCCGATATTCGCGGGAGAAAAGCCGCAGTCCTCTCCGAGAAGGCCGAGCACGCTCAACTCACTTTCCGGAGCGCCGTCTTCTCCGTACACCCCCAAAAACACGACGACCCCGCCGAAAGCCGCGCCGCCCCCGGTCGCCGCGAAAGAACCGCTGTTCAAAGTCACGCAGTCCTCCGCAGCATAGAGACAGAGCCCGTCGTCCCCGCCGAAAAAGCTTCCTCCGCTCACCTCGACCTTTACCGGGACACTCCCCTTTGCATACACCGAAAGACCGTCAAGCTCTTCTCCGACAAAAGAGCCGCCGTCAATTTTCAGAAAAGCTTCGGTTTCCGTGGAACCGTTGTCCACGTGAACACCCTTCATGCCGCCGAAAAACTCCCCGCCGCGTATTTCGAGCGTGCCCCCACAAAGAAAAGCGCCGAGATATTCCGAGCCGGAAAAAGTTCCGCCAACGATCTCGGCGGAGCCGTCAAAAACGCCAAGGGGCGCAAAAAGCGCGGAAAAATCCCCGCTTTCTATGACAAGATCCCCCTCCGAATACACCGCAAATCGGGTTCCGCCGCCGAAATTCTCCGCGCCTGCGCCCAAAATCCTGAGGCTTCCGTAATTTTCGACCGTCCCAAGTCCGGAAGCGCCCAGCGAGACCACGCCGCCCGAACTTCCCTCCGAACTGTCGCACAGCGTCAGACCCGCGCCTCTTCCCACGCGCAGCACCGCCGAATCCCCGCCCAATACATGACCGTTCAGGTCAAGGACATAGTTTCCTTTTACTATGTTTACAGTGCCGTTTCCAAGCTCTGCGTCTCCGGCAAGCACAACGCACTCGCACCCAAAGCGGTTCTCCCCGGCAAGAGCGCAGTTTTCTCCGCCCAGCGCCGCCGCAAGCCCCTCTGCCGAACCGACGTTTCCGCCCGCCGCCCCGGCGGCATCCGCTCCCGGCGGAGCAAATACCGCAAAAAACACAGCCAGCGCAAACGCCGCAGCAGCCTTCACGGTTTTTCCGACGCATTTCATACGGTTTTCCCCCGTTTCGATTATAAATCCTTTATTTATTTTATCACCCCCAAAACTTCATGTCAATGCCCGACAAATCCGCCGGCAAGCGGCAGTCAGACAATATTCCATATAAAGGAGAACAAAATAATGCAGTACCCAGAGCTCGCCGCGCTTATCCGCAGTTCGCAAAGCATTGTTTTTTTCGGCGGCGCCGGCGTAAGCACCGAATCCGGCATCCCCGACTTCCGTTCCGCCGACGGAATTTACAACCAAAAGCACTCCGTCCCTCCGGAAACACTGCTTTCACACGATTACTTTTTTGCTCACCCGAAAGAGTTCTTCGGCTTTTACCGGGAAAAAATGATATGCCCCGGGGCGCGCCCGAACGCCGCCCACCTCGCCCTTGCGAAGCTTGAGGCGGAAGGAAAGCTGTCCGCCGTCATAACCCAGAACATCGACGGACTCCACACCCTTGCCGGAAGCAAAAAGGTCTTCGAGCTTCACGGCTGCGTCAACAGAAACATCTGTCTGAAATGCGGACGAAGCTTCGGCGCGGATTACATACTGTCCTCTGAGGAAATTCCCAAATGTCCCTGCGGCGGACTTATCAAACCCGACGTCGTTCTCTACGGCGAACCCCTTGACGACGCCGTCGTTTCCGGAGCGGTCAGCGCGATACGCCGCGCAGACCTGCTTATCGTCGCCGGCACGTCGCTGACGGTTTATCCCGCCGCCGGCTTTGTGACGCTGTTCCGGGGGCAAAACCTTGTCCTCATAAACAAGAGCGCAACGCCTATGGATTCCCTCGCATCGCTGATAATCCGCGCTCCGGTCGGCGCGGTCCTCGGCGAAATATGCGGTACAGGCAAATAATTGTTTCCTGCAAACGGCAATCTTCGTAGCATCTGCCAATGGACTTCTCCCGCGGAATATTATAAAATATACATCAATTTACAACTTATATACCAGGAGAAAACAGCATTGGCCTCATTCCAGAACGATCTCACCCAGGGCAGCGTTACAAAAAAACTGATCCGTTTTTCACTGCCGTTTCTTCTCTCAAACCTGATCCAGGCGCTTTACAGCGTCGCGGATATGCTCATTGTCGGCTGGTTTCGCGGAGACACCGCAATATCCGGCGTTTCGCTCGGAAGCCAGATCACGATGCTCGTCACAAATCTTGTCGTCGGATTCACCGTCGGCGGAACGGTTCTCATCTCGCAGTACTTCGGAGCCAAAAAACACAGGGACGTCAACGAGGCCATCGGAACTCTTTTCTCCCTTCTGATCGGAGCGTCCGTTCTGCTCACAGCCGTATTCATGCTGCTTGCAGACCCGCTTTTGACGCTTCTCAAAACCCCCAAAGAGGCTTTCGTCGAAGCTCACTCATACCTTTTCATCTGCCTGTGCGGGACAATTTTCATTTTCGGATACAACGCGGTAAGCAGTATCCTCCGCGGGCTCGGCGATTCAAAAAGTCCTTTCTGGTTCGTCATGATCGCGTGCGTCGCAAACATCGGCCTCGATTTTCTCTTTGTCGGCGCACTCGGCCGCTCCTCCGACGGCGCGGCGCTCGCCACGGTCATCGCCCAGGCAATATCCCTTGTTTTGTCGATCATCTGGCTTATAAAGCGGGGATTCTCCTTTGACTTCAAGCCGAAAAGCTTTATCCCGAAAATGGACAAAGTCAAGCTCATTTTCAAGCTCGGACTCCCCTCATCGATCCAGAACACCATAAGCTCCATCTCTTTCATGCTCATGACCGCCCTTGCCAACAACTACGGCGGGGTCGACGCCAGCACGGCCATCGGCGTTGTCGGCAAATTCAACTCCTTTGCGATACTCCCCGCCATCGCGATGAGCTCCTCCGTTTCTTCCATGGCGGGCCAGAATATCGGCGCCGGATATTTCGACAGAGCGAAAAAGACTATGTGGATTGCAATCCGCATCTCATTTGCCATAAGCGCGGTGATCTTCGTTCTTGTGCAGCTCTTCCCCGAATACATAATCCGGATTTTCACGGACACCCCCGGCGTCATCGAGCTCGGCATCGACTATATGCGCGCATTCGCCTTTGACTATCTGCTCGTGGCTTTCTTCTTCTGCTTCAACGGACTGATCATCGCCTCCGGCCACACGGTCTTCTCGCTTATCAACGGAGTTCTCTGCTCGATCCTTCTGAGAATGCCGGTGGCATGGCTTTTGGGCTATGTGTTCGATTTCGGCATGACCGGCATCGGAGCCGGAGCTCCCGCGGCAACTCTCGGCTCGATCATCCTCTGCGGCTGGTTCATATTCAGCGGCCGCTGGAAGGCAAACCGCCTCGGAATCGTCGAAGAGCGCTACGAAAAAGGCTGACCCCCCGCAAAAGATAATCCCGGACAGAAAACGGCTGCATACGACAGGGTATGCAGCCGTTTTTTTGCACAATCCGCCGGACTTTTCGCCGCATCAAAAAAAGCGGATACTTCAATCTGTCATCGCCATGTACGAAAAGAAAAGATCGGGGATGTCCAAAAACTTGAACTTAAATCAGGCAAATGTGTACAGCGGCAAAAGTTTGGCAATAATCAACAAAAAAAACAATGCATTATGTCACACTCTACAAAGTTTATTCTATATAAATTTTTATCTTGAAATCAGAAAACAGTTGTGATATTCTAAGGGCATATTAAAATTCGTTTGAAAAAATGCACAGGGTTTTAAGATTTGCCCGGATTTGACGTCCGCGGATTTTGCGGCGTGAAATTCCATGGGCAGCTTCAAAAAATCCCGCGTGCAATAACAAATGTTTGTCTCTCTTATTTTTCCTGACCGGGGGGAATGGGTCATGAATAAAAAATTTTTCATCTCCAGTTTGGCTTTCTATTGGAAGCAGTCGTGGCAAGTTGACAAGGTACTTGTTCTTGTTTCCATTGTGCAGATTCCGATTCTTTCACTGCTGCCTTTTGTGGAAACTTATCTTTCAAAATATGTGGTTCAGTTTGTCACGGAAGGCGCTGAGGCTGCAAAACTGGTCTGGTGCGTGTCCTTCATGTGTATCGTTTTGCTCCTGCTTCAGTTACTGTCAAATTATTGCGATTGTAAACTGCAGTGGCGCGTGTACGGCAGCCGTTTCAAGCATCTGGATCTGTTCAATCGGAAGATAACCACGGTTGATTATGAAGTTCTTGAATCATACGATATGCAAAACAAAACCCAGAAGGCCCTCGGCGCCATTTTGGGGGAAGACAGCAGCACCCTGCAATTTCTTGCCCGTATCGTGGCATTCTTTTCATCCCTCGTCACACTGATTATCAATATTTACATTCTTGCTTCGTTCAATGTGTGGCTGGTTCTGTTCCTGTTTGTCATGACCGTTTGTCTGTTTTGCGTCAACTGGTTCAATAACAACTGGATAAACAAACACAAGGACGATTGGGTGCCCCTGGACCGCAAAATTTCCTACGTAAGCAGGAAAGCAGGCGATTTTGAGTGCGCAAAAGATATCCGTATTTTCCGAATGGCAGGTTGGTTCCGCTCAATGTTTGAGGACCTGCTGGCGGAGCGCCTTTTCTGGAGCCGGAAAAAAGAGCAGCGGCTGTTTGGGCTGGATTTAATCAAAGCCGCCATCGGACTCCTGCGGGACGGCGTTGCATATGGCTTTTTGCTGTATCAGGTTTTCAGGGGCGGAATGTCTGTTTCGGACTTTGTGCTGTACTTTTCACTCATCACATTGCTCTCCACATGCTTTTTTGACTTTGCAAATTCATGCTCGTCAATGCAGCGCCTGTCTTTGGATTTGTACAACTTGCGCGAATTCTACGACGTGGAAAATCACTTTAATCACGGTTCGGGGTGCAGCACCCCGAACGAAGCGCCTGAAATTGTATTTCAGAACGTCTCCTATCGCTACCCGAACAATTCAGACGATACGCTCAGGCAAATCAACCTCACAATCAGAAAAGGCGAAAAAATAGCATTGGTCGGTTTGAACGGCGCAGGAAAGACAACGTTCGTAAAATTGTTGTGCGGTCTCTATGCTCCTTCGGAGGGAAATATACTGGTCAACGGCAAAAACATTACGGAATACAACATTGAAGAATACTATTCCCTGCTTTCTGTCGTTTTTCAGGATATCGTGCTGATGCCGGCGTCCGTCGAAAAAAATATTGCACTTTGCCCGGATAACGACATAGACCGGGATAAGCTGACAAATGTGCTTAAGCAGTCAGGTTTATATGACAAAGTGAGCACCTTGCCAGAACGGGAAAAAACGCTGCTTCTTAAAAGCGTTCACGATCGGGCGGTGGACTTCTCCGGCGGCGAAAAACAAAAGCTGGCATTAGCCCGAGCGCTGTATAAGTCGGGTGTTATACTGGTTTTGGATGAACCAACTTCTGCGCTTGATCCGATTGCAGAGAACGAAATCTATCAAAAGTATAACGACCTGTCAAAGACATCCACTTCGGTCTTTATTTCGCACCGGTTGGCCAGTACAAGATTCTGCGACAGGATCCTGTTTTTAGAGGACGGTCAGATCTGCGAATGCGGAACCCACGAGGAACTGATGGCTCTGAACGGCAAATACGCAAAACTGTTTGAAATACAGAGCTGCAAATACAGAAACGCTGAGGCTTGAAGAAAATGAAAACAAAAAAAGAATTTGCTTTCTTTGTAAAGGGCTTACGTGAAATACGGCAGATCTCTCCAGGGTATATGCTGTATTATGCGTTTGCGGTTTTCTTTCAGACAATCAGACCCTATGTCAACCTTTTCCTTTCGGCCAGGATCATCAACGGCATCATCAGGGGAGAGTCTTTTCAACGGCTGCTGACACTGGCCCTCATAACGGTTGCGGCAAATTTCCTGATTGAAGTCATCGTATACGCATTCAACCACAAACTTTCTTTGGAGAGGGATAAGTTTGTAAAACGGTATCATATGCGTATGAGCATGAAGATGACACATATGTCATACGCCGCCCTGGAGGATCCCGAAACGCACCGCCTCAAGCAAAAAGTCAGGGAGACCAGAAATCTGACCGGCGGCATTCTTGACCTGCCGGGACAGCTGCAAAAACTGATTGGCAGTCTGCTTGATATCATTTTCTCGGTTTCGATGACCGTAACTCTCTTTTTCACCCCCGGCGTTGGCAGCACATCGTTTTTACGTTTACTCACATCTCCATGGTTTTCCGTGATCGTTTGCGGTTTTATACTGTTTAATGTATTTTTGGGTATGGTTTCAAAAACTGCATTGACGCGTAAAACCCAGGCTGTCTTTACGGATGGCGCGGATTTCAACCGTGTGTATGAGTACTACATCGGCAATTATCTTCTTGACTATAAGAACGGCAAAGATATCCGGATATACGACCAGGAGAGCGTGATTCAAAGCGAGTACAGCGGCCTGCTTGAACAGGTGAAAAAACTGATCGGAAGGATATACCGCAGCCAACTGTTCCTGTCCACCATCACCACTGTCACCGGCGTTGTGCTGAATTTTATTATCTATCTGTATATCGGTCTTAAAGCATTGTTCGGCGCATTCGCCGCCGGAAACATCGTGCAGTACATCGGAAGCATCACAAGGTTTTCATCCGGTATGGCGGGTTTTGCGGCGCAGCTTGTCACGCTGCGGGAAAACACATTCGCTCTGCAAACCTATTTTCAGTTCATGGAACTCCCCGAGGAGGAAAAGACAGGTTCCCTTACGGAACATACGGATCTGTCAAAAATCAACAGCATCGAATTTGAAAACGTGTCGTTTGCGTATCCCGGAACAAGTCAGAACGTGCTCCGCAGCATTAACCTGAAGGTGGAAGGGGGACAGAAAATTGCGATTGTCGGCGCCAACGGCAGCGGAAAAACGACGCTGATAAAACTGCTTTGCCGCCTGTATTCTCCGGCGGAAGGCACAATCCGAATCAACGGAACCGACATTCAGGCGTATGACACAGAAACGTATTCGAAGCTTCTGACCGTAACTTTCCAGGACTTTAAGCTGTTCTCATTTCGGTTGGGGCAAAACATAGCCGGTGAAACGGAATACGACAGCGACAAAGCCGCCAAGGCACTTGAACTCGTCGGTTTTGACGAAAGGCTTGCCGAGCTGAAAGACGGGCTGGAAACATTTTTGAACCGCGACTTCGACGCACAGGGCGTGGAGCTGTCAGGCGGGGAAGCTCAGAAAGTCGCACTGGCGCGGGCGCTCTATAAAAACACTCCCCTCGTCATACTCGATGAACCGACCTCGGCTCTGGATCCGATTGCGGAGTACGAAATCTACTCCCGCTTTAATCAGATAGCCCAAAATCGGACAGTTATATTTATCAGCCACCGCCTTTCTTCCTGCCGTTTTTGCGATAAGATCGCGGTTTTTGATAATGGCGAAATACTCCAATATGGTTCACATCAGGAGCTTGTAAAAGACAGGGACGGGAAATATTACGAATTATGGAACGCCCAGGCCCAGTATTATACATAAATCCGTAATTTCGGCCGATTGCCGCCGTCAGCTCCGTGAACGGGCGTTTCGGAGATTTTGCACTGCGTATGCCCCGTGCCGCTGCCCCGTGCCGCTGCCCCGTGCCGCTGCCCCGTGCCGCTGCCCCGGCGGTATGCGTCAGCGCACATCCGATTGTTTTCACAGCTTTACATCAGTCAAATACCCCCAATACCGGATGGTATTGGGGGTACATTATCTGTTTTGACAGCGGTTTTCTGCCGGTTTTCCCCGGCATTTTCTTATCCCAAAAGCTTTTCCGCAGCTTTGGCGCAGCGCTCAAGCCGCGCCTCTGCCTCGGACTTTGTGCCGCCCTTTGCCAGGACGTATACCTTTATCTTCGGCTCGGTCCCCGAAGGACGGATTATCACGCGGCAGCCGTCCGCAAGTTCAAAGGCGAGAACGTTTGACTTTTTGAGATCAAGCGTCTCCTCGCGTCCGTCCGCATACCGCCTTGTGCCCGGAAGATAGTCGCACACAGCGCCGACCGCTTCCCCGCCGAACTCTTTCGGCGGTTCGGAGCGCAGCCGCGCCATAAGCCTTGCCATTTTTTCCAGTCCGTCCAGACCGGGCATTTTAATGTTCATGGTGCGCTCTGAGTACCAGCCGTATTTTTCCATCAGCTCCTCAAGAGCCCCGGCCAGTGTTTTGCCCCTTGCCGCATGATACGCCGCAAGCTCGGCAACGAGCATAGCCGCGGTGACAGCGTCCTTGTCGCGGGCATGGCTTCCCGAAAGATACCCGTAGGATTCCTCGAAACAGAGCACCGCCGTGCAGCCCTTCGCCTCGAGCTCGTCCATTTTTTCGGAGATAAAGCGGAAGCCCGTGAAAGCTTCTCCAAAGACGCCTCCGTTTGCCTCGCAGACCGTGCGCGCCATCATCGTCGAAACGATCGTCGTGATCACCGCCGGGTGTTCCGGAAGCTTTCCGGACGCACGCCCTGCCGAAAAGATATAGTCAGTAAGCAGCACTCCAAGCTGATTTCCGGTTATATTGACATACTCTCCGTCGGCCCGTCTCACGATGAGGCCGATTCTGTCCGCGTCCGGGTCGGTCCCTATGATAAGATCCGATCCGGCTTTTTTTGCATAGCGGATAGCAAGTTCAAAACCGGCAATGTCCTCCGGATTCGGACTTGCGACAGTTGGGAAATTCCCGTCGGGGACCATCTGTTCCTCAACGCAGATGACATTTGTAAATCCTCTGCGGCGAAGAACCTCCGGCACAAGGACGCGTCCCGTTCCGTGGAAGGGAGTGAACACGATCTTCATGTCCGGAGCAAGCCCGGCGGCGTTCTCCGTCACGGCGCAGGACATGACCCGCGAAAGAAACGCCTCGTCGGTTTCCGCTCCGATAAACTCTACTCCGGCTTTCAGGAGGGATTGGCGCGAAAACTCATCTTCGGATTCGAACTGTGCAAAGAGATCCGTTTTGCTTCTTCTTTCCGATATTGCGGCGGCTTCCGCGTCGTTTATCTGCGCGCCGTTGGCGCCGTAGACCTTATAACCGTTGTATTCCTTTGGGTTGTGGCTTGCGGTAATGTTGATTCCGAACTCGCAGCCGTATTCTCTGACGGCAAAGCTGAGCTCCGGAGTCGGACGCATACCGTCAAAAAGACGGACGCGAACACCGTTTTTCGCAAGCACTCCCGCGGCAATGGCGGCAAAGCGTCCGGAATTGTTCCGGCAGTCGCAGCAAACGACCGCGCCGCGCCGGCAGGCAGCCTCGCCCCTCGCATTGATTTCATCGGCGATCGCGCGCGTCGTCTGCGCCACGGTATATATGTTCATTCGGTACGTTCCCGCACCCATTATCCCACGCAGACCGGCGGTGCCGAAAGCCAGCTCCGCCGAGAAAGCTTCCTTTATTTCGTTTTCCGTCATTCCGGAAAGCTCCCGGGCATATTCCTCCGGCATTCCTTTTTGGGAACTCCAGCGCGCATATTCAGAATTGCAGTCCATTAAAACTCCTCCGCAAAAGATATCGTATATATAGTATATCATATTTCGGAGCTTTTTCCCACTCCTATTTACAAAAAACTGTTTATTATTTTCCTCTGCTGTGATATAATATTGAAAACTCTGCGAAAGGTTTTCTTCTATGAGCATATTGCAAAAGCTGTTCGGCACGAACAGCACAAAAGAAATAAGAAAAAACAGAAAATTCGTCGACGCGGTCTTCGCCCTTGAGGACAGATTTTCGGCAATGAGCGACGAAGATCTCCGTTCCATGACGGACAAGCTTCGCGAACGGCTCAAAAACGGCGAAACCACCGACGATATTCTTCCCGAGGCATTTGCAACTGTGCGCGAGGCCGAATGGCGCGTTCTCGGCCTCCGCGCGTTCCGCGTACAGATCATCGGCGCCGTCATCCTCCACCAGGGAAGGATTGCCGAAATGAAAACCGGAGAAGGCAAGACCACGACCGCACTTTTCCCCTCGTACCTTAACGCCCTGACCGGAAAAGCCGTCCACGTCGTCACCGTCAACGAATATCTCGCCAAATTCCAGGGCGAGCAGATGGGCCTCGTCCACAAGTTCCTCGGACTTTCCGTCGGCGTCATTCTTCACGATATGTCCCCGGCTCAGCGCCGCGCGGCTTACGCCTGCGACATAACCTACGGCACCAACAACGAGTTCGGCTTTGACTATCTCCGCGACAACATGGCGCTGACTGCCGATGAAATGGTTCAGCGCGGTCACGATTTTGCGATCGTGGACGAAGTCGACTCCATCCTCATCGACGAAGCGCGCACTCCGCTCATCATATCCGGAATGAGCGACGAATCCACCGACGACTACGTTCGGGCCGACGCATTTGTCCGCCGGCTCAAAAGCTTCACACGCACGGAGGAAGACGACTCAAAGTCCGGGCTCGACTATATCTTCGACAAGGACGCCCGCGGTGCCGAACACTTTGACGTGGATTACACCGTCGACTATGTCATAAACGAAAAGGAACGCACGGCCCAGCTCACCGCCGCCGGAATTCAGAAGGCGGAAAAATACTTCGGCATTGACAACCTCTTCTCAACCGGAGAAGAGGACGCCGCTTTCGACGCCGACCGTATCAACGACGCAAACAGCGAGGACGAAAGCCTCTCCGAGGAGGAACTCTCCGATTTTGACGCCTCCGAAACCGAAGAAGAAAGGCAGGCCCGCGCCGAACGCGAAGCCGCCGAAGCCCAGGCCCGCGAAAAGGAGGAAAACGAGCTTGCCCGCCGCCGTTCCGACAACAGAAAGATCGTTCACCACATTGAACAGGCGCTCAAAGCCCACGGTCTTTTCAAGCGCGATGTGAACTACGTCATCCAGAACGGCGAAATCATAATCGTCGACGAGTTCACCGGACGACTCATGTACGGGCGGCGCTATTCCGAAGGACTCCACCAGGCCATAGAAGCCAAGGAGCACGTCAGCATCCGCCGCGAAAGCCGCACTCTTGCCACGATCACTTTCCAGAATTACTTCCGCCTCTATTCAAAGCTTTCCGGAATGACCGGCACCGCCAAGACCGAAGAGGAAGAATTCCGCCACATCTACTCCCTCGACGTAATCGAGATCCCCACAAATATGCCGATGATCCGCCGGGATCACCCCGACATGGTCTTCAAGACCGAAAAAGCAAAATACTCCGCCGTCATCGAACAGATCGTCCAGTGCCACGAAAAGGGTCAGCCCGTGCTCGTCGGCACCGTGTCGATCGAAAAGAACGAGATGCTTTCAAAGCTTCTCAAGGCCCGCGGCATCCCCCACAGCGTTCTGAACGCCAAACAGCACGCCCATGAGGCAGAAATCATCGCCCAGGCCGGAAAAAGCGGAGCCGTCACCATTGCAACGAACATGGCCGGACGCGGAACGGACATTCTTCTCGGCGGAAACCCGGAGCTTCTCGCGAAAAAGCAGCTTCTCAAAGAATACTTTGAAAACGAGGGCGCGGAGATAAAGCGCTCCAGCGACGCCCTGAGACTCGCATACAAGCGCGCCATCCAATCCGTTATGGAGCCGTCGAAAAACAGCTCCAGGGAAGCTCCCGCGCCGTCGCCCGCTGCGGTCGAGCTTGAAAACCGCGTCCGCGCGCTCCGAAACCAGATTTCCGCGCAGAATCCGTCGCTTAACACCCGCGATCTGACAGCGGAGATGATAAAAGCCGTCGACACAATCTTCGACAGACAGCTTGAAAGCGACCTCAACCGCATTTCCGAACTCATCACCTACGAGGCGTCAAGCCGCACCGCCACCGACGACGAAAAAGTCCTTGCCATCCGCAAAAGATACAGCGAGCTCTACGACGTGTTCAAGCGCCAAACGACGGAAGACCGCGAACGCGTCGTTGCCGCAGGAGGACTCTTTGTCATCGGCACGGAGCGCCACGAAAGCCGCCGCATCGACAACCAGCTCCGCGGACGCGCCGGACGACAGGGCGACCCGGGCGAAAGCAGATTTTACATCTCCATGGAAGACGATCTTCTCCGCCTCTTCGGCGGCGACCGGATGAAGTCCATAATGGACCGCCTCACCGGAGACGACGACGTCGCCCTCGACGTAAAGCTTCTCTCCAGCGCGATAGAAAACGCCCAGGGACGCATCGAATCCCGCAACTACCAGACGAGAAAACGCGTTCTCGAATACGACGACGTCATCAATATCCAGCGCGAAACGATCTACAAGGAGCGCCACCAGGTTATCACCGGAGAGACAAGCGACGAAGAGCTCCGCGAAAAGGTCAGGAATATGATCTGCGGCACCGTCTCCGGCTTTGCCGACGATGCGGTTTCCAAATACCCCGCGGGCAAGGACCGCCGCTCGCTCGCCGCCCCCGGCGTTGCATACCTCGCCTCGCTCGTCGTCCCGGCCTTTGTCAGCGAGGAGTGGTTCCGGCTCAACTCCGAGAGCATGGCCGGCATGAATCTGTCCCGGCTTTCGGAAATGCTTTCCGAAGAGGCGTCCAACCGCTTCGACGCAAGAACCGAAGAGTTCGGGGAAAAAGCCATGTCCGAACACTGCCGCTGCGTGCTTCTGTCCCAGGTCACCGAAAAGTGGATGGAAAACATCGACGACATGGACCAGCTTCGCACCGGAATAAACCTCCGCGCCTACGGCCAGGTCGACTCCGTGAACGTCTATAAAAACGAGGGCTACGAGCTCTACGAGAGTATGCTCACCCGCATCCGCGAAGATACCGCCCGCGACGTCATGACTCTCTCCCCGCTCGACACCAGGGCAAGGCTTGAGCGCAGAAAGGCAATCCGCAATCCTTCGCCCGCCCCCAACAAGGGCGGCTCGGCCCGGGTCAGACTCGCACAAAATCCCGGAAGCGAAGTCAAAAAAGCCCCCGGAAGCTCCATCCCAACCTCCAAACACGGCGGAAGAGGCAACGCGTCTCCCAAACCGCCCAAACGTCCCGCACCGCCGAAACGCGGAAAGCGATAATTGTGAAAATCAAAAATTTACACCGAGTTTTCACAATTACATTATTTTCCTATTGACTTTTTCCCAATAATCGTTTATCATATTATATGGATTTGAATATCATTTCACAGGAGGTTACTGCTATGAATTCCACCCTTAAAAAGGCCCTGACTGTCATCGGCGCCGTTGTTGCCGCCGCCGCAGTTGTTGCCGGCATCGCTTACGCTATCTCCTACTTCCTCAAGAAGCGCGAGGAGAAAGAGGACGATTGCTGCATTCTCGACGATGACAGCTGCTGCTGCGACTGTGACTGCGACGAGGCAGATGAATCCTGCTGCGAAGAAGCTCCGGTCCAGGAGTAATCCTTTCTTCACCCGGTCTGCAGCGACCGCTCAAAGACTTCTTTGAGCGGTCGTTTTTTCAACAAAAAAAAGGAAAAGGTGTGTGGAAATGCTCAAAAAGCCACGTCTCATAATCGGAATACTCATGCATGACACTGGGCTCCAGCTCGGATGTTTCGGGGCCGGAGACGCAAAAACGCCGAATCTCGACCTAATGGCTGCCCAGGGAGTCAAATTTGAAAATCATTTTTCAACCGGCACCGTCTGTGTCCCGTCCCGCGCGTCGATACTTACCGGCCGCTATTTCCACAACGCCCCCGTCTGCCGCTACGCCGCCGGAGAGCCGACCCTCCCCCGCTCGCTCCATTCCGCAGGATACGACACCTGGCGGCTGGGCTTTGCCGAGGAAGGCGAATACGCCTCCCCCGCCGGTTCACCCCTTCCCTATCCCGACACCGACGCTTCCGGAACCGGACTTCTCGGATACGACCACAGCTGGACGGCTTCCGCCGCCGCGGCCGACGTTGCGGACAGGCTGATCGAAATAATATCCGAAAAGAAGGATTCCCCGCTGTATATAGCCGCCGCTTTCCGCGAAGCCCACTCGCCCTATGATGCTGACGTCACCGAAGAGGAGATGAGCGCCGCCGTTCTTCCGCCAAAGCTCCCCCAGCTTCCGGACACCGCGGAAACAAGACGGCTCATCGCTCAGTTCAACCGCCTTGTCCGCGACGCTGACGGCGCCATCGGCCGGATTCTTTACGCCGTGCGGTCTTTGGGACTGTATGACGAGACCCTCGTATATTACAGCTGCGACCACGGAGTTGATCTTCCGCGGGCAAAACAGACCTGCTACGACTCCGGAACAAGGGTTCCGCTCATATTCTGGGGCGGCGTTCTCCCCCGCAGCGGAGCTGCCGTGCAGGGGCTTTCGAGCCATCTCGACCTTGCCGCAACGATCTGCGAGTTTGCCGGAATTCCGGCTCCCTCCGGTTCCTTCGGCGTAAGCCAGATGTCACAGATCCTCGGAGCCGCTTCAAAACGCGGTTTCTGTGTTTCCGAGGTCTCCCGCGACAACACGTCCCTTCCCGTTCGCTCCATACGAACCGAAAAATACCGTTATATCCGAAATTTCAACCCCGGCTGGCCTTCTCCCATGGCTCACACCTTTGCCCGCCGCAATTCCGAAGCCGACCTTTCGCGCATATACGGAAGCGCCCATCCGGCTGAGGAGCTCTATGACCTTGAAAGCGACCCCGCCGAGATAAACAATCTTGCCGGGCTTCCGGAATACAGGGAAATAAAGCTTGAGCTGATATCCGAACTCTTTGCCGAGCTTGCCCGAACCGGAGACGGAATCCTCATGGCAAATTCGGAATATTCAAACCCCAAGGATCCCCCCCTCGCACTGTGGCGCCGGGCGGAGGACGGAAGCTTTCATCTTTAACGATAGCGAGGTATCACATGAAAAACACAGGACTGATAGTGGCGGTCGAGCTTGACGCGGTCACGCGCAGATACGGCGAGCCCGAGAAGAAAACGGTCTGCGGAGGTTTTGAGGTCTCTGTCTACCGCATCGGAGACCGCTTTCTCCATGTTCTGAACTGCGGCGCGGGAGAGCTGTCTGCCGCCGCCGGGACTCAGGTGCTCATAAGCTGTTTCGGCGCGGAGCTGATAGTCAATTTCGGCGTCGTCGGAGGGCTTACTCCGGAAATGGCGCTGGCCCGGACCTGTATCGTAAAGGGCGTCGTACACTATGACTTTGACCCCGGCGCTTTTACCGGCACGCCGGTCGGGCAATACGCCGGTTTTGACTCTCCGGTCATGCCGGCATCACCGGAGTATGTTCAGAAGGCCCTCGAAATATGCCCGGAGCTCAAACCTGTCGTATGCGCTTCTGCCGACAAATTCGTCGAAGACAAAAACAAAAAAGCGGAGCTGCACGCAAAGTTCGGAGCGGACATCTGCGAAATGGAAGCTGCGGGCATAGTCCTCACCTGTCACCGAAACAATGTCCCCTGCCTTCTCATCAAAACCGTGTCCGACGGGCTTGAAGGCGGATTCGAGGAGTTCAGCCGCGAAATCGGCCGGGCTTCGGATCTTTGTCTGCGCACCGTCGAAGAAATAATTGCCGGGCTCTGAAAAAAAGCCAAAACGCGCAGGGATAAAATCAAAGGGCTTTAAGCGGTTTTCGCAGGGCGGCAAATATGCAAACGGCGTGACCTTCGCGGTCACGCCGTTTGCCTTTCAGGGCGCGCATACGGGATTACCCCGGAAGTGCCGCCCTTGAATCTGTCTGACAAACCGGAAAACCCTGTACCCGTGTCAAACGAGAAGTATTTCAATAAAACTTATTGTTTTCTTTGGGTCAACATCCGTCACGCCGCAGAAGGAACCTTTATACCAAAGTATAAAGCCATTGTCGTTATTTACTATGCAGCACGGCGGCAGCCGGTATGAGCCTCCTCTGGTATAAACAGCTTTCGACGCATAGGGTATTCCGTAATAGTCCAATGCTTCCAATATTTTCGACCACGACGCGCTCCCCTTTCCCATCAGCGCGACCGCATCGGAAAGCGGCACACCGGCAAGCATTGCAACGCAGCAATGGCCGCAGAATCCGGCCTGAACGGGGATTGTTTCTATGCAGTCTATTTTCCGTATGGGATGTTCTTTGGAATATGGGCTGTCATGATTGATTCTCGACAGGGTTTCAATCGGCTCCATTTCAATTTCATATTCTTTTTCAGTCTCAAGCGCCGACAGCGCTTTCTTTGTTACGGGGATCAAATATCTTCCGTTCCCCCGGGGAATGAGTTTACATTCAAAAGAAAAACCGGAGATCATCACCCGGCACGGAATATTCCCCTTTATGCCTGTCTCTTCCCACATATTAAACGGTACCCCGACAAATGCCCGGCTGCCCTCAGTGTATATTGTCCCGCTGAATCCATATCTCATTTGATCTCCAGCCCTTCGCGTATGCTGATTCTTTAATTCCAATTTGCCGGGTCATTCCGTTTCATGATATCGCTCAACAGGGAAGAATGCCGAAACAGCCGCAGCAGAACAAGCTGCCGCGGCTGTTATGTGGCCTGTGAGCGCCGACCTTTGCCGCCCGTCTTTTAACGTCCGGCAAAGCCGTATTGTAAACAAATTTATCCGGAGAAACTTGTCCGGCAAACGGCCGTGAAGCCTTTACTGTTCGGTAAGCATCTTCAAAAGACGCTCGTACTCTTCGTTCACCGGGTTTGACGCCGAGGAAGCCGCAGAAGCCGCCGAACGCGAGACGTATTTCGGTTCGGATTCGACAAAGGGAAGTTCCTCGTCGGCAATGGACGCTTCCGGAGCGGGCTTTTCCGCAGGAGCCTCTGCCTTTGAATCCTTTGCCGGCCCGTTGAGGGGGTTGGGCGAATTTGTTTCAAATCCGGTGGCAATGATCGTAACGCGCATCTCGTCGTTAAGTGTCGGGTCAATTGCCGCGCCGAAGATGATCTGCGCTTCGGGGTCGGCGTTTTCCTTGACGTAATCCGCAGCGGTCTCGATTTCCCCAAGCTCGATCTCCGGAGAGCCGACGATGTTGATGAGAACGCCCTTCGCACCCCTTATAGAGGTCTCGAGAAGGGGGCTCTGAATCGCCATTGTCGCCGCAACGCTGGCCTTGTCGCGTCCGGCAGCGCGCCCGACGCCCATATGTGCAAAGCCGCTGTCTTTCATGATCGAATAGACGTCCGCGAAGTCAAGGTTAATGATACCCTCGGAGATAATAAGCTCGTATATACTGGCAATGGCCTGTTTGAGCACCTCGTCAGCGTAAGCGAAGGCATTGACAAAGGTTATCTTCTGATCGGTGACATATTTCAGGCGCTCGTTGGGAATGATGACAAGCGAGTCCACGTGGCCGGAAAGCTCCCGGATACCTTCTTCCGCCTGTGCTGCGCGGCGGCCGCCCTCAAACTTGAAAGGACGGGTCACGACGCCGACGGTGAGGATCCCCATCTCCTGGGCGATCTCCGCAAGGACCGGAGCTGCTCCGGTTCCGGTTCCGCCGCCCATGCCGGCAGTGATGAACACCATGTCGGTGTCCTTGAGAATTTCGGTAAGCGCCTCTCTGTCTTCCTCGGCACACTTTCTTCCGAGAGAAGGTTTTGCTCCGCATCCGTGACCGGCGCTTGTCCGCTCACCGATCTGGACGCGCCAGGAAGCCTTTGAACGGTTAAGCTGTTGACGGTCAGTGTTGACCGCAATAAACTCCGCTCCCTGAAGATTTGCGTCGATCATTCTGTCAACGGTGTTGTTTCCGCCGCCGCCGACTCCGATAACCTTGATTTTTGTAACAATCTCCGATTCGGTATCAAACCTTAACGCCATATGTTCTCCTCCCGCACCCGCACTGAAAAAACGTCATTATTATTTCTTGTTGAATATAGCCATAATGTCGCGATAAGCGTCGTCATCATCGTCGTCGGCACCGGACGCCGGACCGGATTTCGACTGCCCCGGAGCCGCGGCTTCCGGCGCCTGTGTATAAACCTGTCCGATCGAAGAGGTGCGCGATGTCACCGACGGCTCGGGAAAGAGGTCGAGACCTCCGTCAAGAAGCTCGTCCGCCGGCGAAGGTATTGTCTCCGCCTTCTTTTTCTCTTCGGCAGGTTTTTCTTCGGACAGAAGATTGGGGCCGTCACCGTCAAATCCCGTGGCTATGATCGTGACCTTGAGCTCGTCGTTCATTGTCTCGTCAATGATTGCGCCGAAGATGATATTGGCGTCCGGATCAGCCGAAGCCTCGACCGTCGACGCCGCAGCATCGATCTCTTCAAGACCCATATCCGGCGAGCCGATAATATTGATAAGTACTCTGCGCGCGCCGCGAATTGAGGTTTCCAAAAGCGGACTTTGGATCGCCATTGTCGCCGCCTCCATGGCTTTTTCCTTGCCCGAGGCTTTGCCGACGCCCATGTGCGCGTATCCGGCCTCCTGCATGATCGTCGTAACGTCAGCAAAGTCAAGATTGACAAGCCCCGGAATCTTGATAAGGTCGGAAATACTCTGAACCGCCTGCCGGAGCACATCGTCCGCATAGCTGAATGCATTCAGAAGAGTGATTTTCTGTTCGGTGACAAGCTTGAGCCTGTCGTTGGGAATGACGATAAGCGAGTCGACTTTTTCGCGGAGAGCCGCAATTCCCTCTTCCGCCTGACGCATACGCTTTATTCCTTCAAAACCGAAGGGCTTCGTAACGACGCCGACGGTGAGGATACCCAGCTCTTTTGCGATATTCGCAACAACCGGAGCGGCTCCTGTGCCGGTGCCGCCGCCCATGCCGGCAGTGATAAACACCATGTCCGCATCCTGAATCATGCGCATGATGTCGTCGCGGCTTTCTTCCGCAGCTTTCTTTCCCTTTTCGGGATTTGCGCCGCAGCCCTGACCTCTTGTTATTCTCTCGCCTATCTGAAGCGGCACGCCCTGAACCTTGTTCAGCTGCTGCCTGTCTGTATTCAATGCGATAAAGTCGACGCCCTGAAGTCCCGCCTGCATCATTCTGTTGATCGCGTTGTTTCCGCCGCCGCCGATGCCGATAACTTTTATATTGACGACTCCGTCAAGTTCCTGTTCAATCTGCAATGCCATGCGTGTGTTTCCTCCTATGTATATTCAAATACCGAAAATCCGGGCCTTGCGGCCAACGGGCAGATAAGACTACTTTGATACTTACTATATATTGTACACTATATTTACGAAATTTACAATATCTTTGCGGTAATTTTTCCGGTTTTTCAGCTGAGAATATTTGCCTTAAAGCGTTCCGTAGTGTATCTTACCGTCCCGTCGCGCATATCAAAACACCCGGATGTCTTTCCTTCGCTTTTCGCCTTTGCAATAACCGTTTCAATCTTTGAGCAGCTGTCCGCAATGCTCTCTGCGCTTCCGAGCACAATGTCAAACTCCGCGCCGTACTGCAGAACGATGCTGTAAGTCGCGCTGATGTCTATTTCAGTGATCCTTCCCACAAGTCCGTTTGCCGTCAGAGCCGAAAAAACCGACTCCAAAAGGATCTGTCTTGCCTCGTCCTCACAGGTAAAATGCTCTCCGGGCTTTGAACCGACAAGCTTTGCCCCGAGGATGAGGGCCGCGCCGGCGGGGTAATCCAGGGATAGCTCCAAAAGCGTTCCGTTTTCTCCGGCAAGCCAGTATGCGCCGTTTGCTTCAAAAGCCGCGGCCGCGACCTTATCCGTCACGGTAATTTCCAGGGTGTCCGGAAAGCGCCTGCGGATGACGACGCTCTCGATGTACACGTTTTTCTCAAGCAGGCGTTTCTCAACGCCGTTTTTGTTGAAAAGAATGAGGCTGTCTCCAATCTCCAAACCGGAAGCTTCGATCACTTCCGCCTCTGTGCAGCGGCTGTCGCCCAGAACATTGATCTCGTTTATCACAAAAAAACCGGTGAGCGCCCACATGACCGCCGCCGCCGCCAGAGCCACGGCTGCGATCAGATATATTTTGGACACAATGCGCCGCTTGAACGCCCTTTTTCCGACGGTTGCGCCGGAGGGCACGGACTTACTGTCCGTCTTCTTCGCCGGTTTTCCCTTTTCCGGGGCAGTTTTTTTTCTTCCGTTCATCTTTTCTCCGTGTCTTCGTTTTCTTCCGTAACTCTCTCGATATCCGCGCCGAGGCTTTCAAGCGTTTTTTCGATGCTTTCATATCCTCTGTCGATGTAACCGATGTTCAGAACCCTCGTCTCCCCCAAAGCGCACAGACCTGCCGTAACAAGAGCCGCTCCGCCTCTCAGATCATGCGTTCTGACCGTTCTTCCGCAAAGGGTATCAACCCCGCGAATCAGGGCGAACCTGCCGTTCAGCTCAATGTCCGCGCCCATGCCGGAAAGCTCGCCAAGGTGGGAATACCGGTTTTCAAACATATTTTCCTCAATGAGTGTGCACCCGCGCGCCGTCGTCATAACCGTCGACACAAGGGGCTGGGCATCCGTCGGAAAGCAGGGATATGGGCCGGTTCTTATCATTCCCTTCCCGCCGGAAAGCCGCCCGCAGGAACGCACGAAAAGACCGTTCTCCGTTTTTTCCATGCGGCAGCCGGAAGCCTCAAGCAGATCGGCGACGCATGAAAAATGCCCTCGCTCCGCTCCGATAAGCTCCGCCTCGCCTCCGGCGACCGCCACTGCGCAGAGCCAGGTCACCGCGGCGATACGGTCGGCGATTATGCGGTGCGAAACCAGGCGTTCCGGCCTTTTTCCGGAACCGATGTGCACCACGGCGCTTCCCGCCCCGCGAACGTCAAATCCGGCGGAATTCATGTATTCCGCAAGGTCGCAGATCTCCGGCTCGCGGGCCGCGTTCACTATGGTGACGCCGTCCCGGCAGCAGGTTCCGAAAAGCATGAGGTTTTCCGTTGCGCCGACGCTCGGAAACGACAGCACAAATTCCCCTCCGCGCCTGCTTCCGCAGTCCGCTTTTATGACTCCGCCGCACTCCCGGGCTCTCGCGCCAAGGGCATTCAGCCCGGCAAGGTGAAGATCGATCGGCCGCTGTCCCAGCTCGCAGCCTCCGGGGCCGCTCATCGAGGCTCTTCCCGTTCTTGCAAGCAGCGCGCCCAAAAGCACGATGGAGGATCTCAGCCTGTGCATAAGCCCGTCGGGCACATCCGTCCGCTTAATGTCCGTACTGTCCACCGTCACAGTGTGTCCGGAGCGTTCAACTCCGCAGCCTATGTATTCGAGAATGTCGAGCATGGCCGCAGTATCCAAAAGATCAGGGCAGTTTTCGATAACGCTGACGCCGTCCGCCAGCACGCAGGCCGCAAGAATCGGCAGAGCGCTGTTCTTTGACCCCTGCACTTCCACGCTGCCCAAAAGCGGTCTTCCGCCGCGGACAAGGATACTTTCCTTCAATTGTCCCACGTCCTTCCGTCGCCAACTGACATTTCATCATATGACCCGGAAGGAAAAAATGTGTTTCCCCTGAATTCCGCTCAGACGTATTTGCAGATTATATCGTATATTCTCTCGGTTGCGTCAAAGATCGCCATATTGAGCGCCGCGGCGCGGATCTTTTCCAGACGTTCCGGATCGGCAAGCAGCTCGTTGATAAGTCCGAACACCCTTTCCGGAGTCGCCTCGGCTTCTTCAAGGTATACGGCGGCGCCCCTGTCCGAAAGCGACCTGGCATTATACCTCTGGTGGTCGTCAGCGACATTGGGGGACGGCACGATAATTGCCGGAGTTCCCGTCGCACATACCTCGCTCATGGTCATCGCTCCCGCCCGGCAGAGGGTTATGTCCGCCGCCGCCATAACTGCCGGCGCATCGAACACGTATTCCCGCATGTCAATGTTCGGGTCGGCGTCAAGATCCACGCCAAGCTCTTTTACAAGGTCCGGCATCCACTGATACCCGTAAGAACCGGTCGAATGGATATGCTTGAACGGAGAACCGTTTTTCTGCTCGAGGGCAAAAAGCCCCGCGGTCATACGGTTCATCTCCTTTGCTCCAAGCGATCCCCATGCCGAATAGACCAGCGGGCAGTGTATTCCGAGAGCGGCTTTTGCCTCCGCTTTTTCCGTAAACACCATTCCGTCGCGCAGCGGGTTTCCCGTCACGATGCATTTTTCCTTTTGGGAAAAGTGCTTGAGCGTGTCTTCGCTGCAGACGAGCACATGGGTGCAGCATGAAGCGAGCTGCTTGTTTGTCTTTCCGGGCATCACGTTAGATTCGTGGATAAGCGTCGGTATGCCGCGCTTTGCCGCCGATCTGACCGCGGGGAAAGATGCAAAACCGCCCGTTCCGATGACGATGTCCGGCTTGAACTCGTCGATAAGCTTTCCCGCGGCGCGCATTGCCGCGGCAAGGCGCGCTGCGGCGCGAACGTTCTCAAACATGGCCTTCGGGGTAAAACTGCGGCTTATTCCGCTCACACGGTAGGTTTTGAGGTCAAAACCCGCTTTGGCGACAAGCTTTTCTTCCATTCCCCCCGTTGCTCCGACAAACTGTATCTCGGCGGACGGACGTCTCTTCCGAACATACTTTGCAATGGCAAGCGCCGGATTGATGTGTCCGGCTGTCCCGCCTCCCGTCAGCATTACGCGCATTGGTTACCCCCCAGTCCCTTTCAATAAGTTTTCTCCGCCTGGCGCGACACGCACAGGACAATTCCGACCTCTATCATCAAAAGCACGAGCGAGCTTCCTCCGTAACTGAAAAACGGAAGCGAAACGCCCGTCACAGGGAACGCGTTTGTAACGACCATGATATTCAAAAGTATCTGCATTGCCAGAAGCGTCATAATACCGGACACGAGAAGCTTTCCGAAAACGTCTTTGACGCGCATGGCAATGCGGAATCCGCAGATTATGAACGCCGCGAAAAGAGCAATAATCATCAGCGCGCCCACAAGGCCCAGTTCTTCGCAGACGATGGAAAAAACATAGTCGTTCTGTGTCTCCGGAAGAAAGAGCTGCTTCTGCACGCTGCGGCCAAGGCCGAGGCCGAAAAGCCCGCCGGACGACACGGCATATATCGACTGCACCGTTTGATATCCGATGTCCAGGGGATCGCTGAACGGATCCTTAAAAATCGCAAGGCGGGCCCTGATGTATTCAAAATTCGGAAGGAAGGCCACCAGGAGCGAAACTCCTCCCGCTCCCGCCGCTCCGACTCCGGCAAGCCATTTCCAGTTCACTCCGGCGTAAAACGCCACCGCCGCGCCGCTCAAAGTGACGAGCAGCAGGGCTGAAATGTGTTTTTGGGTAACGAGAAATGCGTCCACGACAAAAAGTATCCCGGCCAGGGGAAGAATTCCCCAGGTGAAGCTTTTCACCCTTGCTCCCGCCTTGTCATAAATCCAGGCAAGGAACCATATGACGCCGAGCTTTGCAAACTCGGAAGGCTGGAGCGTAAAAATTCCCGCGTTTATCCAACGCTTTGCGCCGCCGCCTTCCAGACCGATCGCGCTGACCATTATCAGCATCGCCAGAACGATCAGCATGTAAAGCCACAGGAATTTTTTCATGATGCGGTAGTCGAAAAAAGTGATGACGACCATAAACACCACCCCGACCACCGCAAAAAGCAGCTGACGGTTTATGTAATAATTCGCGTTTCCCGTGTCGTAGATCGCCCAGGCATAACTCGCCGAATACATCATGATAAGCCCCACGCACAAAAGCACGAGGCTTATAACGAGAAAAGGTATGTCTATGCCGTAATATCTGGGGGCACGAAGCCGTGCGTGCCGCACCTCGTCCCGGCGGAGGATCCGGTCCGCAGCATCTTCTCCCGGCTTGTTTTTTGTTTCCGGCGTCATCCCGGCGGAATAACGGTTCTGCGCTTTTGCGCGCCTGTGCGCCCGGTCGGCCTCGCTGCGCGGGGAAGGAGTTTCCGGCATCGCTCTCCTGCGGCCGTGCTGCTCCCGGGACGCAATGCCGTCATACTGCCTGTGTTTTGTTTTCCGCCTGTCTTCCATAACAAATTACGTTCCTTTACAGAATGCCGAGTATCCAAAGCGCTCCAAGGGCGCAAAAAGCCGCTGACACAAGCGAAAACACCGCAAAAAGAGTTTTCTCCGACCAGCCGCAAAGCTCAAAATGATGATGGATCGGCGCCATTTTGAAAATGCGCTTTCCGTGGCTGAGTTTGAACCAGCCCACCTGAAGCATGACCGAAAGCGCTTCGATATAGTATATGATGCCGACAACGATAAATATAAGCGGTTTTCCGATCACAAATGCAAGACCGATCGTCGCTCCGCCAAGAAACAGCGAGCCGGTATCGCCCATAAATATCCTTGCAGGGTTAAAGTTGTATATGAGAAATCCGCAGATCGCTCCGGCAAGGGCGCAGGCGAACACAGCCACGCTCTCAAGCCCAAGGGCAGCAGCCGCGACCCCGAAAAACAGCGCGACAGGAACCGTGACTCCGCTCAAAAGCCCGTCCACTCCGTCGGTAAGGTTCGCCGCGTTCACCGAGCCGACGATCATGATCAGCGCGATCGGGTAAGTGATAAACCAGTAAGTCGAAAAGCTTATATCCGTGAAGGGAATCTCGATCTCACCCTTGAATATCCCAAGCCAGCTTACAAGCAGCAGGAACACCGCGCCCACGGCAAACTGCATGACGAGCTTCTGTTTGGGCTTCAGTCCGAGGTTCTGCTTTTTCAGAATTTTCTCACAGTCGTCAAGGAAACCGATGACGCCGTTTGCAAGGGCCAGAAAGAACACACACAGCACCGGAGCGGCGCCCTCGCCCTTTTTGAACAAAAGAGCCGCGGCCGTAACGAGCGCGCTTGCGGCGATGAAAATGATCCCGCCCATGACGGGAGTTCCTTCCTTGTTCCTGTGCCAGTTGGGTCCGATCTCAAGAATATGCTGTCCAAGCTTCAGCTTCCGCAGCATCGGCACAACAAAAGCCCCTATGACGGCCGCCGCCGCAAAAGCTGCCGCGAACATGACCGCGTATACCCAGTAACCCATCGTTTTCCCTCCAAAGTGTGTTTCGTTCTCAGACTGCGGTGTGGTTCATTTTCTGTTCGCAGTCCGAGATTATATCTTCCATCTTCATTCCCCGGCTTCCTTTGACAAGGACCGTGTCCCCGGGGCGAAGTATTCCGTAAAGCAGATCCGGCGCATTGCTGCGCTCCGGCGTGAATATGCAGTCCTTCGGCATTCCCGCCTGCTTTGCGCCCGATGCGACGCAGTCGGCAAAACGGCCCACCGCAACAATCACGTCGGCGCATGACGCGGCGTTTCTGCCAAGCTCCGTGTGCGCCATTTCCGAATATGTTCCCAGCTCCAGCATATCTCCCAAAAGCGCAACACGCCTTCCGCTGTGCATCGCCAAAACTCTCAGAGCCGCGTTCATTGAATCGGGATTTGCGTTGTAGCAGTCCATTATGACCTCCACATCGCCCATGGTGCAGACCCTCTGGCGCATTCCCTCCGGCATGACCTCGGAAATGCTCTTTGCCGCAAGCTCCGGGCTCACACCCATGCATATTGCCGCCGAGAGCGCCGCAAGCGCATCGTAAACGATGTGGAGCCCCGCCATAGCGCAGCAGATCTCAACTCTGCCCTCGGGAAAAACCGCCGTAAACGCGGCGCCCCTGGCTTCTTCGCGGATGTTTTCCGCCCGGACTTCCGCCGCGGGGTTTCTGATCCCGTAGTAAAGCGGGCGGAAGCCTTCCGTCTCGGGACGGTTGAAAAGGAAAGGATCGTCGGCGTTCAGAATAATTATAGAGTTTTTTTCCATTCCGTCAAGTATCTCAAACTTCGCCCGGCAAATATTTTCCCTTGTGCCGAGATGTTCGATGTGCGAGGTGCCGATATTGGTGATAATTCCGATATCCGGGCGCGCGATTTTCGACAGAGCGGATATCTCCCCCGCCGCCGACATACCCATTTCCACAACAACCGCTTCGTGCTCCGGCCCGATTGTCATGAGCGTCAGAGGAAGACCGATGCCGTTGTTGAAATTACCCGAAGTCTTCTGCGTCCGCAGTCCGGCAGAGATCGCCGCAGCAGTCATCTCCTTTGTCGTCGTCTTTCCGACGCTTCCGGTTATGCCGACCGTCTTCACGTCGAGCGACGCCTTATACGCGGCCGCAAGCCTTCCGAGAGCCACCAGCGTGTCCGGAACGCTTATTACATTTCTCCGGTTTTCGCCCGGCCGTCCCGAAAGCGCCGCGGACGCGCCGCGCTTAAATGCTTCATCTATAAAATCGTGCCCGTCAAACCGTTCCCCGATGATCGGAACGAAAAGACAGTCCTTCGTTATTTTTCTCGTGTCCGTGCATACGGACGTCACGCAAAAGTCTCCCCCGCCCCTTGCAAATCCCGGCTCCTCCACGTTCAAAAGCCGGCGCAGCTCATCCGCGGTCATACGCTTCATATAACTCTTCCCCTTTTTTCTTTTATCCCACAATTCCGAGAATGTCTCTTACGATCTCTCTTTCGTCAAAATGCGATTTTACGCCGTTGATCTCCTGGTACAGCTCGTGCCCCTTGCCCGCAATTAGAACAAGGTCTCCCTCCCCCGCAATCTCCAAAGCATGGGCAATCGCTTTCTTGCGGTCCGCAATGACCGCTCTGTTGTCCTTTTTCATTCCCGCCGTAATGTCGGAGATGATCGCGTCGGGGTCTTCCGTTCTCGGATTGTCCGAAGTGACAACACAGATATCCGAAAGCTCCTCCGCAATATGTCCCATTATCGGGCGCTTCGTTCTGTCCCTGTCCCCGCCGCAGCCGAACACGGTTAT
>JAEDMJ010000024.1 GCA_016303065.1 Clostridiales bacterium | reverse complement strand
ACTACACTTCCGGCACCGATTACAACATTTTTACCGATGCGAATCCCGGGAACAATGACAACATTGGCGGCAATCCATGTGTTTTCATCAATATGTACATCTTTATTGTATTGAAGCCCTTTTTCCCGCAATTCCGAATTGATAGGATGATTTGCCGTTGCAATGGTAACATTGGGACCGAGCATTACTCTGTCACCAATATAAATATGACCGTCATCCACAAGAGTCAGGTTTGAATTGGCATATATATACGAGCCAAAATGAACATGGCGACCACCCCAATTGGCATGAAAAGGAAGCTCGATATAATTGTTTTCTCCGCACTCTGCGAATATTTCTTTCATATAGTTGTTTTTTTCAGTTATATCTGAAGGCTTTAATTGATTGAATCTCCACAGCCTGTCCTGAAAATAGATCTGTTCTTTCATAATTTCGGCATCAGCCGGATCATATATTAAGCCTTTCACCATGCGTTCATATTGTGTCATGTTTTTCCCTCAAATCCCGATTTATCGATTGACGCCGAATGTGAAATAATGACCTTCGCTCCTTGTGAAATATTGCTCCTTCGTCGCAATGTGAAATGAAATAAATCCCCACCACGCCCGCAGGCATTTCACACGCCGCAGGCGTATTTCACGCACGAAGCGCATTTCACAAATCCCGCAAGGGATTTATTTCGTTGAAAAAAGCACCTGCGTAAAACGTAAGTGCTTTTTTCTGGCACGCGTTGACAAAAAAGATGCCAACACGAGTATGTTAAAATTTACTTATTGACAACGATTTTTTCAACAAGCTCCGCAATTTTATCGGTTACATAACCGAGAGCTGCAAACTTGTCTTGGGTTTCCATATCGGAATCCTTGATCATTGCCATATTGTTATCAAATGCCGATTTCACCAAATTTACTTTTTGGATTTCCTCGTTTTGAACGTCATCGTACATTTTTTCATACATTTCCAGCATTTTGAGAAGTGTCAGCTCTCTCGTCTTAAAAACGTCGCAAATTTCGGGGATTTGCTCGAAACGAGCCTCGCAATCTTCGCCCTCAAGTGATGAAAGCACATCTCCAAGACGATGCAAGGATGTCTGGCTGTTTTCTGTAAGCTGCTTTTGTAATATTGTAAGCTGTACGAATATTTCTTTTGCGGTTAATTTATTTTCTTCCAATTTTTCTTCCTCCAAAATTTTATCCGGAGGGCACGCAAGGCATATTTTATTTTCACCTACGAAGCGTGCCCTGCCGTTCTTTACAAGACCTTTCGCCCGTTTCGGGTAGGTCGCTTCATATTCATTTCCTTGCTCATCAACAACAATTACGTTTTTTTCGATGGGTGTCGCCCCCTTGTTTTGATTTGCTTTTGCGAATTTCGTTTTTTGTTATGGGTATCTTCCCCAATTCGCGAATTCATTATAACATATCAAAGACGTTTTGTAAAGAAAAAACTTCCTTTCGGCTTGGCAACACCACAATACCGAAAGGAAGGAGAAAGTCCAGATAAGTTTTTGAAAATTATTTGTTATCAATTTTCTTTTCAATCGTAATACACGATGATGTGAGTATTCTCTGTATTCTGCCGCAGAGATTGCGATAATTTTTAAAGGTTTCTTCGTCGATAACCTTCGTATTAAAAAGCAATTTGAGCCAGCTTTCAGTTTCGGCACATTCTTTGCGAGCGATCTTGAATTTGGAGAGCATATCTGCAAGGCTTTGGGGATACTGCGCCTCGGTGATGTTGGCAAAAACACTTGATGAGGCTTTGCGAAGCTGGAAAACAGTATTCGAGTTGCCATTGATAGATCTGCCGAGCAATTCACACTTGGTGGCAAGCTCTTCTGAATATTCGAGCAATAAATTCTTTGCCGTATCGTTCTCCTTTCGCGTCCTTCGCGTCCCAATCACGCCGAAGGCGTGTATGAAATCCGCCCCAGGCGGTATGTCCTCAGCCCGTAAGGGCTGTATGGAATCAACACGAAGTGTTGTATGTTATCAAGCCGACGAGATATACACGCTTGCGCGTGATGCCATACGCGACTTCGTCGCAATTACATGCCAAGTCTCCTTCGTCGGTTTGGATAAAAAATTAAGCAACCCGATTGGGTTGCTTAATTTTTTGAAGGCACCACCCGGAATCGAACCGGGGATAAAGGTTTTGCAGACCTCTGCCTTACCGCTTGGCTATGGTGCCGAACAACATGGGTTATTATACCAGACAAACTTTGATTTGTCAAGGGGAAAGACGAGATTTTCTTTTGTCTGCGTCTACATTTTTTGGGGGCGGTCGGGACGGTAAAGAAAGAATACGAGTCCGGAGATAAATTGAAGCATTCCGGCGGCGCAGAGGATGTAGACCGAGGGAACGTTCCCGATGAGATATCCGACAAGCAGATTGGCAAGGGCGCTTCCGCCCATGGTGATGCTGAGCCTCAGGGCGGAATAGCCGGCGATCATCTCATAGGGCACGACTTCAGAGATCCGGCACGGGACAGCGTAGTTCACAAGGGTCATGCCGGAACAGGCGAGAAAATAGAAAATTATGAATACGGGGCGTTTTCCGCCGAGCATCATTTGGGGAAGAAATAAAAGCATTGCGGCGCTTCCGAGAAAGCAGATCAGATTTTGCGGAAGTCTTCGGGAGAGAAAGGTGTAAAATAGACTTGATGCGATTGAAGCTGCCGTCGAAACGGTGACGAGCAGGGCGGTGGAGGAGGGCGAGGGATCTATGTCGTTCAGCCATATGACGGCCGCCATGCCGACGGCGCCCATGCATATGCCGCGTATCAGGTTCGGGAGGGCAAGAAGAACGAAGCTGCGGCTTACAAGTATTTGAAAGAGCGAAACGCTGCTCTTTTTCCTCTCGGGGACAATAGCCGCGGCGTTCAGCTTCAGACGGGAGTTTGCTGCGGCCGCGGCGAGCATAAACAGCGCGGCGGCGGCAAAGCCGCAGAGGGACACCGTTTTATAGTCGCCGCGGCTGAGAAAGAAGGAAAAAACCAGATTGACTGCAACGCAGCATATCCCGGAGCAAAAGCCGCTTACCGCGTTGAGGCGCGCGTAGTGCTTCATGTCGATTATCAGGTACGGGAGCTTATAGTCGAGCGCGCTCCGCATTCCGATAAAGACGTTTTGGAAAATTCCGAAAGAAATTATGACGGCGAACGCTGCGTTTGAGGAGACGCCGGGCAAAAGGCAGAGAGTGAGCAGCGCCAGAAAAAACCAGACGTACTGCAGCATAAAGAGCGAGACGGTTCTTCGGCAGTTTTTTACGCGGTCGGCAAAGCCAGAAAATACGAGCATTGCGGCGACCTGCGCCGCGGTGACGGCGAAGGAATAGTATCCGGTGAGGATGCTGTCGATTCCGAACCAGGCGAGAAAACCCTGGATTATGGAGCCGGAGGAAAAGAGCAGGGCGGAAGCGTTGAAGGAATCGCGCAGATATATTTTTTTGAAATTTGACATGACCGGATGTCCTTTGTTTTGTGTTTGTCAGAGAAGTTTTCGCGCCTCAGTCGGAAAGGGCGACCGTCTTTTCGGCGATCCGGGAGGAAATCACAAATTCGCTTACCAAAACTCCGCCTTCGGCAGCCCTGGGCGAAACGCAGTCGGAAAGCTCTCCGGCCGTGCCTCCGAGATAAACGCGGACAGTCATTCCCTTTTGAAGCTCCGGCGAAGAAAACTGGAAATTCTGCCAGGCTTTTTCGGGACAGAAGCACACGAGAAGTTTTCCGTCGCCGTCGGTCAGCGTTATCGGTATGTTTTCCTGTATCTGAGAAGAAAAGACGATGGACAGCACGACCGCAGTTTCGGAGGCTTCGGGGACAAGCGCCATTCCGGACGCTCCGGAAGAAATATATGTCCCGCCGTTTATCCGGCAGCCGCTGTCGAGGGAAAAATCAAGGACGCTGTTGTAATCGGGCGTGGGTCCGTTTATTATCATCGTCCCTCCGTTCAGCGTGAGCGAACCGTTGGAGTCGATGCCGTCCCCGGCGCAGACCATGAAGCAGTATCCGCTGTTGAAGACGAATTCCCCTCCGATTTTCGAGGCGTTTACGCCGTCGTCCGAGGCGATTATAGAAGCGTTGAGGTTGTCAATGAAAATGCTGCTGCCTTCGAGGCCTTCGTAGCAATAGCCGATGTCCGCGGTCGTGTCGCGGATGGTGAGAATTCCGTTTGCATGGAGTCCGTCGTCGGCGGTCATGAGCGAAAGGGTGCATCCGGATACGGTGAGGTCCCTGTCGCTGTGGAGACAGTCGTCGGCGCAGTCGGCGGTGACGGTGCAGTTTTCAAGCAGGACGGGTCCCGCAGCTTTGAACGCTTTGTAGCTCGGCTTCAAAGGATCGTATACGCGGGGCACGTCGTCAATTTTCAAAGGCACGGCCAGGTGTCCGCCGCCGGAGACGACATCCGCCGTGCATCCGGACATGAAAAGATACGAACAGCCGTCGATCCCGTCAAGGCCGGAGCGGATGAAGAGTTCCGAGTTTTGCATAAGAACACGTCCGGATTCAAGGTTTGTCGCCTTGACAGCGTCGCCGCCGACATGGGCGGTGATGCGGGACGAGTCGGATATGACCGCGTCACGCCCGGCGATTCCGTCGTCCGGAGCGGAAACGGTGAGGTCGGCGCCGGAGAGCCTGAGCACGTCTTTCGAGGCGACGGCGTTGTCGAAACCGCCGGAAACGCTCAGCTCTCCGCCGCAGATATAAAGATTTCCCATAGACCACAGCGCCGCGTTCACATCGGCGGCATTGGGAACGCCGCCGCCGGAGATACTGTTTGACGAGCCCTCAAGGCATATTATGAAGCAGTCGGACGCGCGGGGGAGAAAGACCGGAGAAATGTATTCGGAAGAGACGGCGACGCCGTCGAAAAGCAGCGTGACCGGAGCTTCATCGTCGATCAGATCGACGGAAAGGACAAACTCGGAGGATTCTCCGGAGAGCCGGTAGGTTCCGGGAAGGTATATCTCAAGCCCGGTATCGCTTTCGCGCACACCGCCGCCGGAGAAGCTCCGCGAGGACACGTCGATCTCCGTCACTTCTTCGGGGATTTGGGGAAGCTCCGAAGAGAAAATTTCGGGATCGGGGAAATCGGAACGCTCGGACGTGCGGTTGGGAAGGCGGACGTACCCCGGTATTTCGGGTTCGGCAAGCCGTCCGCATCCGGAGAGTATGAAAAGAAACATTGCAGAGAAAAAAAGCAGGGCCGCCGGTCTTCTTTTCATGTTGCGGGATCACCCCTTCCTGGTTTTGGGACATACTCTGTGTCAGGTGTCCATTATAGCACATGGGAGGCTTTTTTTCAATGGAGAAGCCTTGCGCGGAAGGGGGGAGATGTTATATAATATAACAAAATCACAAATTCACAGCTTTGACGGATACGACGGTTTGAGCTTATTTCGTAAGGAGAATGCTGACGATGACATTTAAAGAGAGAGCGAAAGAGCTTGTCGCGAAAATGACCCTTCAGGAGAAGCTTTCCCAGATGAGGTACGATGCGCCGGCCATTCCCAGACTCGGTATTCCGGGATATAACTGGTGGAACGAATGCCTTCACGGCGTCGCCCGCTCAGGTTCGGCGACGGTCTTTCCCCAGGCGATCGCGATGGCTGCCAGCTTTGACAGCGAGCTTATGGAGCGCATCGGCGACGCCGTTTCGACGGAGGGCCGGGCGAAATTCAACGAGTACCGCAAATTCGGAGATACCGGAATTTACCAGGGAATCAACTTTTTCGCGCCGAATATCAACATCTTCCGGGATCCGAGATGGGGCCGGGGCCACGAGACTTACGGCGAAGACCCTTGCCTTACGGGGCGGATGGCCGCAGGTTTTGTCAGAGGCCTTCAGGGAAAGGGAAAATACCGCAAAGCCGACGCAACTCTCAAGCACTTTGCCGTACACAGCGGTCCGGAAAACCTTCGCCACGGCTTTGACGTCAATCCTTCCGAAAGGGACCTTCGGGAAACCTACCTCTGGGCCTTCCGGTACTGTATAAAGCACTGCGAACCGTCGTGCGTCATGGGCGCCTACAACCGCGTTTACGGAGAACCCTGCTGCGGAAGCCCGTTCCTTTTGGAAAAGACGCTCCGCGAAGAGTTCGGCTTTGACGGATATGTGGTTTCGGACTGCGGCGCGGTGTGCGACTTCAACGAAAACCACGGGGTCACGGCCAACGCGGCGGAGAGCGCGGCGCTTGCGGTGAACAGCGGGTGCGACCTGAACTGCGGAAGCGCCTATCAGTGGCTCAAAACTTCGGTCGCCCTCGGGCTTCTTTCGGAGGAAAAGGTCACACGCGCCGTGGAACGGCTCTTTGAAGCGCGGATCCGCCTTGGAATGTTTGACAGCGACTGTGAGTACGACAGCATACCCTACGATGTGATAGAGTGTCCGGAGCATCTGGCGCTTTCGAGAAAGGCCGCGGCGGACAGCGTCGTGCTTCTCAAAAACGACGGAATTCTTCCGCTCGATCCAAAGTGCAGAATTGCGGTTATCGGCCCGAACGCCGACGACAGAAGCGTTCTCACGGCCAACTATGCCGGTACCCCGAGCGAGTACGTCACGGTGCTGGAGGGAATCAGAGAGGCCGCCGGGAGAAGGGTTTATTCTTCAAAAGGCTGTCACAGCTTTCTTATGCCCGGACAGTATGACGAGAATATCACCCGCGACGCGATCATAACCGCAGCGGGCGCCGACGTTGTGGTCATGGTCATGGGTCTCAACCCGTCCATGGAAGGCGAACAGGGGGACGCCCGGAACAGCGGCCTCGACGGAGACAGGGCGGATATCGAGCTTCCGCAGTCGCAGAAGTACCTTTTCGAAGAGATCATGAAGCTTGGAAAGCCGGTCGTTTTCGTCAATATAAGCGGAAGCGCAGTGGCTCTCGGGGAACAGGACAAGCGCTGTGCCGCGGTCGTCCAGTGCTTCTATCCCGGAGCCCAGGGCGGCAGAGCTTTGGCGGATGTGCTCTTCGGAAAGGTCAGCCCGTCGGGAAGACTTCCCGTCACTTTCTACGCTTCTTCGGCGGATCTTCCGCCCTTTGAGGACTATTCCATGGAAAACCGCACGTACCGCTATTTCACCGGTACGCCCGTGTATCCCTTTGGGCACGGTCTGACGTATTCGGAGATACGCGAGGAGTGGCTGGACGCGGAGCGTGTCGTGCTTGAAAACGTCGGAAAAACCGACACGGCGTACAGCGTGCTGAGGTTTGAAAACCGTCCGGAAAGGCGTCTTGTCGGGTTCAGAAAGGTCTTTTTGAAGGCCGGAGAAAAGCTGACCGTCGATGTGCCGGACGACACGGCGGAGTAAGACGTACAAAAACCGTATATCGGGATATATCGCCGTATAAATAAAGTCTGCCTTAACCGTTTGGGTTAAGGCAGACTTTATTTATATCCATTTGTTTTTTGTGTATTTACAGCGTGACGGTTCCTTCGAGGCGGATGTCGCGGGAGGAGGCCGCGGCGCAGATCCGGAATTTTCCGGGTTCCACGACCCATTCGTATCCGGCGTTCATAAGCCGGAACGCCTTTTGGTCGAGGTCAAAGCTCAGAGTTTTGCTTTCGCCGGGGCTGAGGGAGATCCGGGAAAAGGCTTTGAGAAGGAGGGGTGGAGTGACGACGGTGCTTTCACAGTCCTCAACGTAGATCTGGACGACCTCGTCTCCGGCTGTGACGCCCGTGTTTTTGACGGTGAGCGTCACTCTTACGCCGGCAGGCCCGGTCTTTTCAAGGAGAAGACCGGAGTATTCAAAGCTCGTGTAGGAAAGGCCGAAGCCAAAGGGATAGAGCGCGGAGCCGTCGCCCTCGTAGTACTCGTTGCTGCTTCCGGGAAGCATTGAGTAATAGCAGGGGATCATTCCGGAGTTTCGGGGAAGGGAGAAGGGGAGGCGTCCGGCCGGATTGTTCCGTCCCAGAAGTGTGTCGACAATGGCTTCCGCGCCGCGCTCGCCGCCGAACCAGGTTTCGAGGATCGCGTTTGAAACTTCGCTTTCGGCGGATATGTCGAGAGGCTTGCCGTTTTCAAGGACGAAAACAAGGGGCTTGCCGAGAGCGCCGAGACGGAGCAGCAGTTCTCTCTGGCGGCCACAGAGGGTGAGCCGGCATCTGTCGCGGCCCTCTCCGCTGGATATCTGATCGTCGCCGCCGACAAAGATGATGAGGTCGCAGTCCGAAGCAATGGAGACTGCCTCTTCGATATTGTTCTCGATAACGCGTTCGCCGGTTATCTGGAGGTGCTGCTGGTCGGAGAGGCCGAAGGGGTGCGCCTCGTCGCCGCTTATGCCGCAGCCGTCGCACTGGCGGATTTCGACCCTGTCGCCGAGCTCGCGCTTCAGGACGTCGTAAACGCTGTCAAGCTTTCTTCCGACGGGAACGGAGGAATAGCCTCCGAGTCTTTGGTCGTTGGAAGAGGGGCCGATGAGAGCGATGGAGCGGTATTTTTCGGGCCTGAGGGGAAGAGTTCCGTCGTTTTTGAGAAGGATCATCGCCTTTTCGGCAAGCTCAAGGGCGGTGTCGCGGTGCTTGCCGCAGAGGACGACCTCTTTCCAGCGCTCTTCGTCGGTATAGGGGTGCTCAAAGAGCCCGAGCATGAACTTCAGGCGCAGGACGCGGCGGCAGGAGTCGTCGATGTTTTCCTCGGATATGCGCCCCTCGCGGACAAGCTCGCAGAGATTGCTGAGCCAGACGTTGTGGGGGTATTCGTCGCCCCCCTGGCAGTCGAGTCCGTTTTTCTTTGCAAGATATATGGCTTCTTTCTCGTTTTCGGCAAGCCTGTGGAGATAGTGGACGCGGCGGAGCCCGCCCCAGTCGGAACGGCAGATTCCCTTGAGCCCGAGGCGGTCTTTCAGAACGTCGCGGAGATAGTGGGACGAGGTCATCATCAGGTCGCTGTCGATGCAGTTGTAGCTGACCATGACGTCAAAGGCTCCGGCTTCACAGATACCCGCCTCGAACACGGGAAGATAACAGCTTTCGACCTCGCGGACGCCGACTCTGGCCGGGGAACAGTTTACGCCGTTTTCTGGGATTCCGTGGACGCAGTAGTGCTTCGGTTCGGCAATTACGGCGTCGGGGCGGCTTATGTCCCCCTTCTGTTCTCCGGAGATGACCGCGGCGGCCATACGGGACGAGAGATACGTGTCCTCTCCGAAGGTCTCCTCGGTGCGGCCCCACCGGGGGTCGCGCGCCACGTCAAGGTTCGGCGCAAGGATCTCGTGAAGTCCGAGAGAGCGGGTTTCGGCGGCAATGACCTCTCCCGCACGGCGGGCAAGCTCCGGATCAAAGGTCGAAGCCCAGCTCGTCGGTATTGGGAGGATCGTTCCGCGCGTGCCGCATACTCCGTGCAGGGCTTCGGCAGTGAATATACAGGGTATGCCCAGCCGCGTCTCCTCGACGAACCAGCGCTGGAGCCTGTTCATAAGGCTTGGCACGGAGTAGTTGTCATGTATATATCCGACGCTTCGGTCTCCGAACTCCGCGCGGAATCTGTCCCAGTCGTAATCGGAATCCGGGGCTACGGAGCATCGGTGATTGGGGTCGCACTTTGTGCAGTATTGGTTTCCGAATCTCATGTCCAGCTGTGAAATTTTTTCTTCAAGGGTCATTCGCGACATGAGGTCGTCAAGACGTTCTTCTATGGGAAGTGACGGGTCGCGGTAAGCTTCCATTTTGGCAGATCCTTTTCTGTTTATTTTTGATTTATGATAATGGAAAAAAAGCGGAGTGTCAATTGAAATTCCGGACGACAATTTGCGTATTGCTGCCGAAAACTTCAGGGGCGCTTTTTTTTGCACCCGGGAAAAGCCGGAGCCGGGCGCGGCCTTTGCGCTTTTCCCCGGAAAAAGACTTGTTTTACCCAAAAAAAGCCGGGTCCGGCGGCGTTTTTGGGGGTAAAAGCGGAACCGGCGCCCAAAGAAGGGCTCTCTCAAAAAAATTACCGGGTTTGATAATAAAACAGATAAAACGACACAAAACGACGCTATTTGACAGAAAGCGGGGGTATTATTTCCGTGCGGGGCGGGAAAAAGCAGGAAGGCGTTCAAAGAGCCGGAGGCGCGAAAGCCCGGGGTTTGAAACGGCCGTTCCGCCAAAAAGTCCCCGCGGAATAAAAAACGAAAAGAGAGAGGAGATCATTATGAACACAAAGCAGGAAGCGAAAAAGGAACTTCAGTGCTACAAGGCGCGCAAAGTCAGCGCCGTGAACCTTGAATCGAGGATGCGGGCGCTTGACAGACAGCTTGAAAACGCGGATGAGTCCTACCGGGAGGAACTTTCGGACAGGCGCAGGCGTTTCGGAGCCCAGCTTGAATGCGTGAACCTTTGGCTCGGCGCGGTGGAAAATGCGCTTGGCACATTGAGCCGGGAAGAAAAACTGACGCTGGAAAGGTTCTTCATCGACAGACAGCCGGGATGGCTTATGGACCTTTGCGAGGAGCTGTTTTTGGAGCAGGCGGCGATCTATAAGCTCAAGGACAGAGCCTTGAGAAAGTTCGCGCTGGCGATGTACGGGGGAGAAGAGATATAATTTCCGCATAAAACAGGCTCCGAAAAACGGATACGAAATCTGCGGAACATTGTGATATCATTTATACCGCAGGGCACTTCCGTTGCATTGATACGGAAAACGGAACGCTTTTCTGCGTTCCGTTTTTCCGGTTTTCGAAAAATGGAAAGGAGGTATGGATTGAACAGGCTCAAACGAAGGGAAGCGGAATTTGTTGAGGAGCTGGAACGGCTCAACGGTGAAAACGCGGAAGAAGCCGTCGTCAGAGCCGGGCTTGCTCCGGCGGGAAAAAAGGCCGCCGCCGCCGCGAAAAAGCTTCTTTTGAACGACTCGGTCATGGAGTATATGCGGGAGAGGGCGGCGCTTCGGCTCAGAGCCAGCGGATATACGCCGGAGCGGATATGCCTTGAACTCATAAAGGTATACGAGCGATGTATGCAGGCCGAGCCGGTGACAAGGAAAGGGGCCGAGGGGGACAGTGTGTGCGGGGAATACAAATTTGACGCGCGCGGAGCAATGAAAGCTCTTGAGCTTTTGGGTCAGAGCCTCGGCGTTTTCAGGCCCGAGGTCCGGGTTTCCGCCGACGAAGGCCTGAAGGTGGAGATCGAGGTGGTCGGCTCCTGAAAAAGCTCAATCTGACGGTCACTTCCAGACAGAGGGACTTCATAAATGCCGAGGCGGATGAGGTGCTCTACGGAGGCGCGGCGGGGGGAGGAAAAAGCTACGGACAGGTTGTCGACAGTTTCCTTTTCGCGCTTAAATACCCCAGGTCAAAACAGCTTATTCTGAGAAGGACCTACGGCGAGCTTGAAAAAAGCATAATCCGTCAGGCCGCGGACATCGTTCCGGCGGAGCTCGGAAGATACAGCCGTCAGGACCACGCGATGAAGCTGGTGAACGGTTCGATTATTGACTTTGGGTACTGTGCAAGAGAGAACGACGTCAGACAGTATCAGTCCGCAGAGTACGACGTGATCCGTTTTGACGAGCTCACCCATTTTACGGAGTTTCAATACAAATATATGCTCAGCCGCATACGCGGCGCCAACGGATATCCCAAAAGGATGAAGTCTTCGACAAACCCAGGAGGCGTGGGGCACGATTTTGTAAAGGCGCGGTTCATTGACACGGGGGCTGCGCCGGGGCGGAAGGTATACTGCGGGGAACGCACGAGGCTCTATATCCCGGCGACCGTGAAGGACAATGTTTTTCTGATGCGCGCGGACCCGGGTTATCTGAAACGCCTTGAAGAGCTTCCCGAAAGAGAGAGAAGGGCTCTTTTGCTGGGGGACTGGGACATATTCGACGGGCAGTTTTTTTCGGAATTTTCAAGGGAGCTCCATGTCTGCGAACCCTTTCCGATTCCTGCGGAGTGGAGAAAAACCGTTTCGCTGGATTACGGACTGGATATGCTGGCAGTTCTCTGGATCGCACTGGATTTTTCGGGAAGAGCATATGTTTACCGGGAATTCTGTTCGGGAAACGACAACGCTTCGGACGGCGGACGCCCGCTTATCGCCGGGGAGGCGGCGGATGAGATCCTCCGGCTTTCCGGCGAAGAAGAGATATCCTGCTTTCTTGCGCCGCCGGACATCTGGAACCGCCAGAAGGACACCGGAGCCGGCATTGCCGACATATTCGCCGAGCACGGCGTGCCGGTTACGAAGGCGTGCGCGGAACGCGTTTCGGGATGGCAGGCGGTCAAGGAATGGCTCCGCCCGGTGACGGACGAGCTGGGAATGAAGACGGCGAGACTCAAGATATTTTCGCCCTGCAGATATCTTATACGCAGCCTTCCTCTTTTGCAGCACGATCCGAAAAACTACAACGACGCGGCAACGGAACCGCACGCAATAACCCACGCTCCCGATGCGCTCAGGTACTTTCTGGCCGACCGGGGAACCCGGGCGGAGCCGGCGCGGGACGCTTTTGAAAGCGACGGGACGGAAGGGTTTATATATGCCGGGTATTGAAAGAAAGAGGTGTGAAAGTGACTTTTGTTGAGATTTTGGCTCTCTTATCAGCGGCGGCGGCTTTTTGCGCGGGCGGCTTTGCCGCCGGAACGGCCGCAGCGGTTTTTCAGGCGCTCCGCGGCGAAGAAAAAAAGCGCCCGCCCGCGCACGCGGAAAAACCGGATCCCGCGGCAGAGCGCATGGCAAGGCAGTTTGAAAATATTATGAACTATGACGGCACGGAAAGGGGGCAGAGAACGCTTGAAGACTGAGTTTGACGGAACGCCGGATACCCTTTGGAGGGAGTACTCCGACGGAACGTATTACAACGAAAGCATCGGGCTCTATGAAACGGTGAGAAAAAACGAGAATTTTTTCATCGGAAATCAGTGGGAGGGCGTGAATGCGCCGGACCTTGAAAAACCGGTGCTGAACGTCCTGAAAAGATGCGTCAGCTATTTTCTGGCGATGCTTTCCTCTGACGCCGTCGCGGTGAACATCGAGGCCTTCGACGACAATTCCGCGGCGCGTCTGGCGTCCGGAATACTCTCTTCGGAGATAGGCCGCGTTTTTGAACGGGCGAACATGAGGGAAAAGCTTCGGGATATGCTCCGGAACTGCTGCGTTGACGGGGACGGATGCATTTATCTCTATATGGACAGCGAGGCGGGAACGGGACAGGAGATGAAGGGCGAGATCAGAGCGGACGTTCTGGAAAACACGAAGGTCCTCTTCGGAAATCCGTACGTTCACGACGTGCAGTCCCAGCCCTACATAATCGTCGTGCAGAGAATGCTGCTTTCGGACGCAATGCGCCTTGCGAAAGACGCCGGAGTCGATCCGGACGCCATAAGACCGGATGAAGAAAGCGGAAGATACGCCAACGAGGAGTTTGACCGGTGAAACAACCTTGTCACCGTGCTCACAAGGCTCTGGAAAGAGGAGGGCACGGTGAGATGCTTCCGCGCGACGCGCGATACCGTGATAAAAAAGCCCTGCGACCTGGGGTACACGCTTTATCCGATCGCATATATGTCGTGGGAAAAAATCCGGAATTCCTACCACGGTCAGGCGGTTATCACCGGACTTATCCCGAACCAGATATACATAAACAGGCTGTGGGCAATGGCGATGCAGTATGTTAAGCTTTGCGCGTTTCCGACGATGCTTTACGACCAGACGAGGGTTTCAAAGTGGACGAACCGCATCGGGCAGGCGGTCGGCGTGAGGGGAAATCCGAACGACGCGATTGCTTCCGCGTTCCGCCCCGGCGACATGAGCCTTCAGGTTTTTGAGCTGGTGGACAGAACCATGCAGTATACGAAAGAGTGCATCGGTGCGTCGGACGCGGCACTGGGAAGCGTCCGGCCGGACAACACTTCGGCCATCATCGCCGTCCAGAAAGCCAATGCGGTGCCGCTTGAGCTTCAGAAGCTTGCGTATTTTGACTTTGTGGAGAGCTGCGTCCGGATAATAATCGACATGATGAAGACGGATTACGGTATCAGGACGGTCACGGCAAGGCCGGAGGACGGGGGAGAAAAACAGTATATGCTCTTTGACTTCGGGGCGATCTCTCCGGACACCCTGGAATTGGACGTCGACGTGGGCTCCACTTCCTATTGGTCGGAGCTCACGCAGATACAGACCCTTGACAACCTGTACCGGCTCGGCATTATCGGAGACGCCGTTACGTATATCGAGAGCCTTCCGGAGGGATTTGTGCCCAACCGGGAGAAGATACTCAAAGAACTGAGAGAAAAACAGGGGACAAACACGGTCAAAAACCAGGCCGTTTGACATTTTTGAAAGGAGAAAACATGGAGAGCGAAACCAGCTTTGACATGGAAGGTACTGTTTTTGCGGCAGACACCAGCGGGAAGACCGAAACGCCGCAGGACGGAAAGGACGACGGCGTCCGTGAGCAAACCACGAACGGAGAGCCGGACGGAAAAGAGGAAGGGGGCGTTCAGAAGCACAGAATTAAGTATAACGGCGAGGAAAGGGAGCTTACGCTCGAGGAGCTCAAGATCGCCGCACAGAAGGGTTTGAACTACGACAAGGTCGTCGGAGAGCGGGACAGGCTCAGGGCGTCAAGGGAGTTTGACGTTCTGAACCGATGCGCGGCCGCGGCAGGCATGACCAGAGCCCAGTTCCTTGACAGGCTTGAGAACGAAGGCGAAAGCGCGGAGGTCGAAGAACTGAAGTCAAAGGGGCTGCCGGAGGATCTGGCCAGAGAACACATAAGACTCAGGCGCGAAAGCGAGAAAACCAGGGCGGAGCGGGACAGAGCCGAGAGGGAGAAGATCCGGAATCAGGAGATGCGCGCGCGGCTTTCCGAGTTTCGGGAGCTCTTTCCGGATGTTGAGCGGCTCCCGGAATCGGTCGTGGCAGACATACGAAAGGGCACGGATATCGTCGTCGCATATCAGAAATATGAGATAGACAGGCTGCGCCGGGAAAATGCCGCAGAGGAAAAAAACGAACGAAACCGGGCAAAGTCCGTGGGAAGCCTTTCCGACACCGGCGCGTCCGGCGGAAGGTATTACTCCGAGGAGGAGCTGGAGCTTCTCCAGAAAAACGGGGGAAAAAGACTTATGGACGATGAGGTCTGGGAAAAAGCGGTGAGGAGCATGGTCTTCCACCAGAGAAAAAAGAAAGGATAAAAAATGGCATACGAAAATTTTAAAGAGACAATATGGGCAAAGGGCATAGAGAGAGCCCTTCTCAAGCGCTGCGTGCTTGAGGCAAACTGCAACACAAAATTCCAGGGAGAGGTCGGAGAAGGAAAGCGCGTTAAAATTGTCGGCGCAGCGCGTCCCACCATCAGCACCTACACCCCGGGGACAAATATCTCGACGCCGGAGAAACCGGCCGACACAAGCGTATACCTGGATATCGACCAGTACAAATATGCGAACTTCTTTGTCGATTCCATCGAAGCGGCGCAGAGCGACGCGGACATTATGCAGATATACATCGACGGAGCGGCCGACGGCATCACGGAGCTGCGCGACGCGTATGTCGGAAGCCTTGCGGCTTCTTCGGAAAATATAAGCGATTCGCTTTCCGCGGCGACGACGGATGAAGCCATCAGCCACGTGGACACCGCCCTTGTCAGGCTTTGGGAAAAGGGCATACGCACTTCCGACGACGTGGTTTTGGAGTGCCCGCCCTGGTTTTACGACAGGATAGTTACCAAGATCATCTCGATTTCCACGGATAACCCGAAGCTCATCGGAAACGGGGAGGTCGGGCGCTACAAGGGGGCGCACGTTGTGATGTCCAACAACATTTACAACGACGGCACGGATGACTACATAATGCTGCGCACGAAAAAGGCCATCGCCTTTGCCGGCGGCATCCACCGCGTCATTCCGTACGAGCCGGAGCTTCAGTTCGGCGAAGCCGTGAAGGTTCTGGATACATACGGCGCGAAGATCGTCCGCCCCGACGAGCTCTTTGTTCTCAGGGTCCACAACGGTTAAGGCTTAAAAAAAGCCCCCCGCCGGACGAACTCCGTGCGGCGGGGGGCGCAAAAGAGGAGGGGGTCATTTTGACATACGGCGAGCTGTTTGACGAGGCGCTCGGAATACTTGAATACGACGGAAGGGAGGGGCGGGAGGCGTTCGGCCCTCCGATCATAAATTCGGTTCTGGCCGAGCTTTTCGAGATCAACAACCGTCTCAGGGCGCTGGCGGGAAAGGCTCCGCTTTCGGAAATTCCGAGGTGCGCGGATTTTGATTCGGATATTCCGTATGAAGAGGAAATTCAGCGCCGGGATATGGTTTTGGGGACGGTGTGCCGCCTTGCTGCGGACGAAGAAGACGCCTCTCTCCACAATTTTTACAGTGCGGAATACGAGCTTGCAAAGAGAAATCACCGGGACAGGGATGAATTTGCGATCGAGGACTTTTATCGATGAGAGAAGGGATTGAATGGACTATCCGCGAAGGGTCGGGGGGAGCGGAAAAACGGTGTACCGGCGGGACTATAAAAGCTTCCGCGGTGTGGATTTTTCCTCGCCGCCGGAACAGACCGACGCCGCTCATTCTCCCGACGCAGTAAACATTATGTCGGACGATTCGGGCGCTTTGGTGAAAAGGCCCGGATACCGTCCGGTCGGAAAATATGACGGAAGAATATTCGGGATACACCGTTTTGAAGACGGAGGCGTCACAAGGCTTTTGGTCCATGCGGGAAACACGATCTGGCTGCACGGCGCATCCCCGAAAGCGCTTATATCCGGGGTAAACGAAGAACGGTCGGTTTCCGCCGTTTGCGGCGGAAGGCTCTGGATCCTTACGGGGAGGGAATACCTCGTGTTTGACAAGGACAGGATTGACAGGGTCAGGGACATAGCTTATGTGCCCACGGTGAAGATCGGGTGCGATCCGGCGACGGGAGCGGGGACATTGCATGAGGCGGTCAATCTGCTTTCGGACAGAAGAAGACTTTGCTTTTTGGGCGACGGAGAAACCCTGTCGTACATGATCGACGCGGACGGATATGACAGCGTCGAAAGCGTGACGGTTAACGGCTGCGCGCGGTCTTTTTCGGAGGATCCCGGAAGAAAGTCCGTCACGTTTCAAACCGCTCCTTCAAAGCCTCCGGTGCCCGGGCAGGACAATGTGGAGGTCGTTTACAGGAAAAGCGCGGAGGGAAAGGCGGAGGCCATAGAGCGCTGCCGCGTGATCGGGCTTTTCGGTGCGGGTGGAGCGGATGCGGACAGGCTCTTTTTTTCGGGAAATCCGAAGAGGAAAAACGTGGACTGGCACTGCGGCATATCGGCTCCGGGGTATGGGGTGGATCCGACGTATGTGCCAGACACAAGTTTTGCGTGCATTGGTTCGGACGGATGCGGAATCGTCGGATACAGGCGGCTTGGAAGCTATCAGGTGATACTTAAAGAACAGAACGACCAGGACGCGTCGATGTTTTTGCGGAGCGGAGGACTTGACGCGGCGGGTGAAACCTGTTTTTACCTTACCCAGGGAGCTTCGGGCATCGGAGCCGCCGCAGCGGGCACTCTGGCAAATCTCGGGGATGAGCCGCTCTTTCTTTCAAAGCAAAACGGGATCTGCGGCATAACAACAAGCGAACTTGAGGTGAAAGCGAGCGTGCAGAACCGGAGCTGGTTTGTTGACAGCCGGCTGAAGAGAGAAAAGGAGCCGGAAAAGGCTTTTGCGGCCGAGTGGAAGGGGAGATATCTTCTTGCGCTTAACGGGCACGTTTACGTGCTGGACAGCCGCCAGGCCAAAACTTACCGCGAGCACTCGGGAAGCGGGTATGTGTACGAATGCTTTTTCTGGGACAATGTTCCGGCGGTGTGCTTCTGTGAATCGGACGGAGAGCTGTTTTTCGGGACAAGGGACGGTTTTCTCTGTAAATTCAGCACGGACTGCAGCGACGACAGCGCCGTGTACCGGGACATAAGCGGCGGCGGAGAAGAAACCGCCGTTTGCGCATGGTGGACGACGGGCACGGAGGACGACGGCTTTATGGGGAGGCGGAAAAAGTGCCTCGACCGGCAGTGCGCCGTGCTTCTGCGGCAGACGGGGGCCTCGGCTTCCGTCGGTCTGGACGTTTCGGTCGACGGGGGAGACTGGACAAGCGCGGCGGAGTTCGTGCCGGACTGCCGTTTTTCTTTTGAAAAGGCGGATTTTTCCGACTGGAGCTTTTTCACCTGCCGGAGCGCAAGGTCCTTTTGCGTCGGAAAAAAGCTCGGAAAGTACACAACGCTGAGCCTTCGCGTCAAAAACTGCGTGATCGGAGAAAACCTGCTCTGCGAGGGGATCACGCGGAGCTTCTTTATTGACAAAAAACTAAAGGGGTGAATAAAATGGCATTGACAGATCACAAGGTCGATCCGTTATCAGACTATGCCGGAAGGGATATTTCGGGTCTGCCGGACGTTCCGGCGATCTCGTCGGAACAGCTGAAAGCGCGTTTTGACAGTCTTGTAAAAGACGTCGTGGTTCCGAAGTATAATGCGCTTATAGACGAGCTTGGGGAACCGGCTCACAGGGTTATTTCCGCTCCGGAGAAAAATCTTGCCATGTTCGGTGAAAACGGAGAGCTCGCGGATTCGGGCGTCGCCGCTTCCGAAGTGGAAAGGGCAAGGCGCTTTTGCGTTATTTCGGGAACCGGAGGCTCGGTCTGGTACCGCGTGGCGCATATCGCGCTTCCTTCCGTCGTGAACGATGCAAGGACGGTCAAGTTTGAGGGCTTCAGCGGGATGCCGGCCTCAAAGGGCCGGGGGCACTGGACGCTGATCGTTTCGCTGACGAACGCCGGGAACAACTACCGCAAGCGGAGCCTGCTGGCTTTTGCCGACAACGGGATAACGCCGGACAATTTTGATCTTAGAGAACTTGCTCCGGGCGAGTACGCCCTATGGTTCAAACCTGCGGCAAACACTTCCTATTCGATTTTTGCGACGGTCGAGGGAGATATCAAAGCTCCGTGGCTGGAGCTTTTCGGCGACGATACGACGGAGACAAGCGGCACGGCGATTGCCACGGCGTATCCCGGGTTTCAGGGGTTCAGATTCGGAGTTTTTACCGCCGAAGCGGTTTCGGGAACTGCATGGTCGGATATTGCCGCGGAAGGTATCACTGCGGGCTCGGCCGCCGTGGCAATGAGCAATACGGAAAACGCCGGCATACGCGAGGCGCTCTGCCTCTCAGACGGGACGGCGCGGATATATTGGGCCGATACGCCCCAGAGCGACCGCAGCGTTGTTTTGTCCCTTCTTTATACGGTGTAGCATGGAGTGGTACACTGTTTTGCCGGTTGTGACGGCGGTCGGAGGGTTTGCGGTTTCATACCTTGCGTTTATGTCGTCTGCATGGAACGCGAGAAAAAAAGAGGCTCAGAATTTCGGCGCGGTGCTCTCCGAGCTGGAGTATATAAAAGCCGGGATCGACGAGCTGAAAGAACAGAATCGGAGCGAGGCTGCGGAGCTTGCACATGTCTCGGAACGGCTCACGCGCGTCGAAGAAAGCGCAAAGCATGCGCACAAGCGCATTGACGGACACGACGTGAGCTTTCGCCGCACACGGGACGGCGGGGCCGTGAGCTGAGGCGTCAGAAAACAGAAAAAGAGGCAAAGGAGAAAAAACATGAGTGAAAAAACGAGGGATCTGCTTATACGGGCGGCCAAAACATTTGTACAGGCTTTTATTTCGTCGGTGGTGGCAAACCTGACGCTGCTGACTGATGCGCTTGGGGACTACGGCCGCCTGAAGAGCGTGGCGCTTGCCGTCGGCATCGGCGCTTTTGCGGCGGCAATAAGCGCGGCGTGGAACGGGTTTCTGGCTGTCGGGACGGATACAGGGAAAGGAGAGAATTCAAATGACGGCGAAAAATGAACCGGTCTTTGGCGTGGACGTTTCAACCTGGCAGACGGGATGCGATTATAAAAGGGCGGCTTCGGAGGGCGGCGTGCGCTTTGCGATGATCCGCGCGGGGTTCGGCAAGAATGCGGCGACGCAGAAAGACAATATGTTTGACACCCACTACGCCGGTTTCAAAGCGGCGGGGGTTCCGGTCGGAGCTTACCATTACAGCTACGCAAAGAGCGTTTCCGATGCGGTGAAAGAAGCGGAAGCTTTTCTCGGATGGACCGCGGGGCGGGAATTTGAGCTTCCATGCTTTATCGACATGGAAGAGCCGGCGACGGCAAGGCTCGGGAAGAAAGCCTGCACGGAGATCGCGCTTGCATGGTGCGGAAGAATGAGCGAAGCCGGAATGTCCGCGGGAGTATACGCAAATCCGAACTGGTTCAGGCTTTATCTCGACGTTGACGCCATTGCGGAAAAGTATTATATCTGGTGCGCAAGCTGGGGAATGCGAAAGCCGTCATATGAGAACATGGCGCTTTGGCAGTTCGGGGGAGAGACAAATCTTCTCAGGAGGCGTTCCGTCGAGGGGATCGGCGAAGTCGTGGATCAGAACTATCTCTACCTTGACCTTCCGGAGGACTCCGTGCCCGTGCCGGCGAAAGAGCCGAAGGTCGGAGACGTCGTCAATTTTACCGGAAACGTGCACTATGCCCATGCAAACGCAGCCCGGGGACCGAAATGCCTTCCGGGCCCGGCAAAGATAACTCAAATCGCAAAAGGATACAGGTATCCCTATCATCTGGTTTATATTTCGGGGGGAGGCTCCACGGTTTACGGCTGGGTCGGAGAGGGCAGTTTTGAGCTGAAAGACTGAATTCGAAAGGATTTGACAGATGGCACAAAAGAAAAAAGAGATATACAGCGGCGCGGACGGAATGCTGTATCTGCGGACGGATTCGGGCGGGATCGGCCTTTCGGACGCCGTGAAAGAGCTTTACGGGCAGAACACGGGAAGCCTTGAGTCCCAGTATGCGGATGCGGCGGGGATCGGAAGCGGGGATATCGCTGTTCCCGGAGAGCTGATAAGCCAGTATTCCGCGGCCAGAAATGCCTCGGATGCGGCGCGGGCCGGGATACGCCTCGCAGAGATTTCGGCGGCGGAGGCCGCGGCGGACAAAGACTACGACTCTGCTGCGGGCCGGCTCTACGTCCAAAAGGAGCTTTCGGAAAAGGCCATGGCAAACCGTTTGGCCTCCGCGGGGCTTTACAACAGCGGTTATTCCGACACCGCCCGGCTTGCGCTCGAAAACGAATATGCGTCCGGTCTGGCGGCAAACGAGGCGGAGAGGAACCGGAGCGCGGATTCGTACCGGCTCGAAAAACTGAACGTGCTCTCCGAGCTTGCTGCCGCCCGGGGCGAAACGGACGCCATTGCGGCGCAGCTTGGGCTTGAGCAGTACAATGCGGACCGGGAATTTCGGCAGAAAGAGCGGGAGTACGCTGATTCGCGGGAGGATGTCATCTGGGAGAGGAAGGCGGCGGAGCAAAAGTATGCGGACGCAAGAGCCGACGCGGAGTGGGAGCGGGAACAGCTTCTTTCCCAGGCAAAGACGAAAAGCGAACAGCAGGCCCTTGAAAACGCGTATGCCGCGGCGGAAATCGGCGATTTTTCAAAGCTTGACGCTTTGGGGATCGACACCTCCGGTGCAAAGGAGAAGTACCGTGCGGAGCTTGAGCTGACGCTTGCAAAGCTTGAAGAGGAGCTTGCCGGGACTTCTTCCTCAAGAACCGCGAAGGCGGGCGCAGGCGCGCCGGCGTCGGGAGAGAAGTCCAACGGAAGCGCTTCAAAGGAAAATTCCGGAGAAACGGACAAGTCCGCGTTTGGAACATATGAAAGGGAGCTGGCAATCGACACGGCAAACCGCCTTGTCAAAAATATGAGTTCCCGGAATAAAACCTATTCTGAGGTTTTGCAGTATGTTTCAGGCATCAGAAACGGGATCGTGAAGCAGTACGGCGAAGAGTTCTGGGATACTTATATGGAGACGATATCGAATTCGTATCCCGGCAGCAGCGGCTATACGGAGCCGGAGCGCCTTTCGAGCATTGCGTCGGTCATGGCCTTTATCGGAGATTCCAAAAACGCGGCAAGATTTTTTACCGATTCGGGATACAACGAGAAGGAAATCCGCGCGCTTATCAACGGCGCGGACATCTCCGAGGCGGAGAGAAACGAGCTTCGCGCCTACTACGGGCTTTTGAAAACTTCGTCTTCCGGAACGGCTTACGGAAAAATGTAGCGTTTTTGGGCCCGCAAAAAAAAGCGGAAACAGGCGATTGGTCATAAAACGGTAAATCCTCCGTATGGTACATGACCTGCGGAGGATTTTCTTTGCGTCCGATTCTAAAGCTTGCCGCCGGCAAGTCCGCAGGGGATGCTGCCGGTTTTGCGTACTGCTTTCCAAACGCATCCCATGACAAAAAAGCTCATTATAACGGTCAGGACAGTTATCATGAGCTTTTTATGTACCGTATTCACAGGCTTCTTTTTCTCACGCAGGTTTTCTTTCTGCAAATTCTTCTCCTCCGCAACGTCAGATTTGTATGTCTGTCCGGCTCAATATTATCATGTAAAAGTCTGAGATACAGTTAAACAGCCACAGCGGTAAAAACTGCTGTGGCTGTTAACTGTTTTACTACCACCCGGCTATCTGCCGCGCTTTTTTGCACTTTGAGATGTCTTTTGCAAAACGCAGGAATTTTGCGCCGTTCTGCGAAAAAACGGGGGAATTTTTTGGGGGAATGCTTTTCCGGCAAAGGTCAGCGGGGCTTTTTCTGCTGGCGGCACCAGATACGCATAACGAGCCTGTGGGGCAGGAGCTTTACTCCGAGAACCTGGAGCCTGACCGGCGCGCCGCAGACGGAAACGTCTTTCCCGCGCTTCATATCCCGGATTGCACGGAGTACAACTTCGTTTGCCTCGTAGTAACGGTTGTAATATGTGATCGTGTCGTCGGAAACGGCGTGGTCAAAAAATTCGGTTTTGACCCATCCGGGACAGACGGCCATGACGCGGATGCCGCGCGGGCGAAGCTCCACGTTGAGCGCTCTTGAAAAGCTGAGAACGAAAGCTTTCGTAGCGCCGTAAACATTGATATAGGGGACGGGCTGGAAGGACGAGAGCGAACCGAGGTTGTAGATCCTGCTGCCGCGGGTCATATAAGGAAGCGCGGAATACGTCACGGAAACAAGGGCCTTGTCGTTCAGGTCGATCATCGAAAGCTGATCCTGAAGGGAAATTTCGGTGAAGGCCTTGAATTTTCCGAAACCGGCGGCGTTGACCAGAACGGCAATTTCCGGTTTTTCCTGTTCCAAAAGTTCGGAAAGACGGTCGGCGCCGGACGTGAGATCCAAAGCGATCGGACGAAGCCGTGCGCGTACCTCTCCGGAGAGGGCTTCAAGTCTGTCGAGCCGGCGTGCGACGACCCAGATCTCGTCAAAGGCTTCGGATTTGTCAAGTTCACGGACAAATTCGCGGCCCATTCCGGAAGACGCTCCGGTTATAAGTGCGATCTTCAACGTAAAGTCAGCTCCTTTGAATTGTCTTGTGAAAAAGCGTGCCGGCGCTCAGCGGCCCAAAAGGCGGGACTTGATCGCTCCGATGAGAGTCTCGACGCACTCTTCCTCGTTCCAGCGCTCGGTGTCAAGGAGAAGATCGGGGCTTTCCGGCGCCTCGTAGGGGGAGTCGATGCCGGTAAAGGAACGGATCTCGCCGGAGAGCGCTTTTTTGTAAAGCTTTTTCGGGTCGCGGTTTATGCAGGTTTCAAGATTTGCCTTGACGTAAGTCTCCATAAAATCGCCGCTGACGATCTTTCTGGCGGACTCTCTTGCGGAGCGGAACGGGGAAATAAGGGTTACGATGACGACTGCGCCGGAATCGCGGAAAAGCTTTGCGGTTTCGGCGGCGCGGCGGATGTTTTCGGCGCGGTCGGCGTCGGAAAATCCGAGATCGCTGCAGAGTCCGTGTCTGAGCTTGTCGCCGTCGAGGACAAAGGCGGGATAGCCTTCCTCAAGCAGGCGGCGTTCGGTTTCTTCGGCGATGGTTGTCTTTCCGGAACCGGAAAGACCGGTCATCCATACGACAAGGCCCTTTTTGCCGGTGATTCGGCTTCGGTCCTCTGCGGAGAGACCCGCGCCGGACCAGCGGATATTGCGGGTGTCGTAGTCGTATTCGTTCATTGCTTCGGTTATGATGCCGCCGCCGGCGATCTCGTAATTGTCAACTATGACGAAACGGCTTGTCTGGTCAATGTCTCCGGCAAGGTCAAATGCGATGGGTCGGTCAAGACGGAGCACGCATTCGGCAGCTTCGTTTTTTTCGACATACTGCCTGAGCTGGCAGCTGAGGTTAGACGCGTTTACTATGCGTTCGATGTGCTCAAGGTGCATTTCAACCTTTGCGGTGCCGCACTTCAGATAATACTTTCTGTCAGCGCTGAAGTTCTGTCTGCCAAGCCAGAAAATATTGGCGCGGAGCCGGACGCCCACATGGGGAGCTTTTTCGCTTTCAAGGCAGGCGATCTCGCCGCGGCGGACAAAAATCTGTTCGTTCATGGTGAATCCGGCGGCCTGACCTGCGGCGAAATGGTCGGGAACTTCGGCGTTGAAGACCTCGAGACTCTTGACGGTGGTCTTTTTTCCGGAGGGGTAAAAAACAATTTTGTCCCCGGCGCGGACCGTGCCGGAGTCGATGGAACCGGCGACTATGCGGCGGCTGTCTCCGCCGCCGGTGAACTTGTAAACCCCCTGGACGGGCATACGGAGCGGAAGCTGTTCCGGCTCGGCGATTGTGGCAAAGCTGTCCATCTGTTCAAGGACGGTGGGCCCCTTGTACCAGGGCATACGTTCGGAACGGATCGCTATATTGTCGCCCTCCATGCCGCTTACGGGTATGAACGAGTCGGGGGAGATGTTTATCTTCTCGAGGAAGGTGCGGCAGTCGGAGCAGATGTCGCGGTAGACGCGCTCGTCGTAGTTGGCAAGGTCCATCTTGTTGATGAGAACGGAGACCTGGCGAATTCCGAGTACGGAGAGAAAATACCCGTGGCGGCGGGTGTTTTCCTCGACGCCGTGGGAGGCGTCAATGACAAGAAGGGCGGCCTCGGCACGGGAGGCGCCGGTGACCATGTTCTTGAGAAATTCGATGTGGCCCGGAGCGTCTATAATTATATAGCTGCGCTTGTCGGTCTTGAAAAAACAGCGGGCGGTGTCGATGGTGATGCCCTGTGCCTGTTCGTTTTTAAGAGCGTCGAGCAGGAACGCGTATTCAAAAGGCTTTGAATTGCGGCGGCAGTTTTCACGGATGGATTCAAGTTTTCCCTTGGGAAGGGCGCCGGCGTCCGCAAGAAGGCGGCCGATGACCGTGCTTTTGCCGTGGTCAACGTGGCCGACGGTGACTATGTTGAGAAGTTCGTCCATTTGTGTTTTGAGTCCTCCGTCTTTTATTACATATATCCGTTGCGGCGAAGCGTTTCAAGTCCGCCGCCGTCCTCGGCGTCCTGGGCGCGTCCGCTGCGCTCGGCAATATTGGAAAGCGCGCCGGTTTTGAGCTCTTCGATGATCTCGCGGACGTTTTTCGAAGTCGACTTGATCGGCCCGGTGCAGGGGGCGCAGCCGAGGCTGCGGTATCTGGTTCCGTTGCCCTGATCGTAGTAGAGGGAGACGGTGGGGATGTTTTCCCGTTCGATATATTCCCAGATATTGAGCTCGGTCCAGTCGAGAAGCGGATGAATCCTGACATGGGTGCCGGGAGCGAAGTCGGTTTTGAACTGGTTCCAGAATTCGGGCGGCTGGTCGTCAAGATCCCAGTCGTTGTTTTTATCGCGGGGGGAGAAATAGCGCTCTTTGGAACGGGAACCCTCTTCGTCGGACCTTGCGCCGACAATGACGCCGGTATATGCGTCGGTGTTGGTGTCAAGCTCGTATTCTCCGGTGACGAGGTTGAGACGGTAGCGCGGCCAGGTGCCGTTGAGAGTGTGGGTTAGCGCTTCGGTCTTCAGCAGACGGCAGCATTCAACGCGTCCGACTTTTCCGTCGGGGAAGGTGTTTTTTGAATCGAGGGCTTCGCGGTTCTCGCCGTATACCATGTAAAGGCCGTATTCGCGGGCAAGCCTGTCGCGGTACTCGATCATTTCGGGGATCTTGTAGTGGGTGTCGATGTGCACAAGAGGGAAGGGGACGTGGCCGTAGAACGCTTTTCTGGCAAGCCAGAGCAGAACGGTGCTGTCCTTTCCAATCGACCAGAGCATACAAAGCTTGTCAAAGGAAGAGTATGCTTCGCGGAGAATGTGAACGCTTTTGCTTTCAAGTTTATCAAGATGATCCATCAGCTGTCTGTCTCCATTTCATATCCGTAATGCTCAAAGTAAAAACCGAGCTCTCTGTTTATCTTTTCACGGAGTCTCGGGTTGAGGGTGAAATTGTTTTTTACATAGCCTTTCTGGGAGTCAATATATTCGCGGAAACGTGGCAGAGCCTCTTCATAGCCCGGAAGCTCAAGCCGGCTGTATATATCGGAAAGGCAGGCATAGGGGTCGCGGGTAAGATCTTCATAGGCAATGGATATTATCCGGTTTTCCGGAAGCCTGGGTTCGAGCTCAAAAAGCTCGCGGTACATCCGGCCGAAAATGTAGATAATTGTGTCTTCGAGTATGACGTCGATGTCGCCGTCGGGAAGCCTTGAAAGGCGGAGAATGTCCATCTGCTTTTTGAACATGTGTATTGTGCTCATAACGGTTGTATAGGGGTCGCGGTGTATATTCACAAAGGAGGAATCGGGGTAAAGCTCAAGAAGCTGGCGGATATGCGCCGTGTTGTCGGGGCTTTTGAGCATGAGCTGCTTTCCGCCGTAGAACCAGGAGAGTTTGTTGATGAGATAGGTATACGACCGCTTCCAGCTTGCCTGGGCTTTGGGAGAGAGGTCGGCGACGAACGCACCGGGAAGATACTGCCTGTAATAGACGGGGAACGCGATCATGTGGATTATGGAGTAGGGCGAGATCGTCGCAAGCCCGAAGGTGTCCTCGATCGGAAGGTCGATGCGGTATATCATGTTGTCCATGGGACGCGCGGTCTTGAGAACTTTGCTTTCAAACTTTGTAAGCGGTTTTCTCAGAAGCTGGGAGATGCTGAGCGTCGTCGTGGAAACAGGGTCGCACCAGGCAAACTGGGGATCCCTTGAAAGAATGTTCTGGAGATAGGTCGTTCCCGAGCGCCAGTGTCCGATGATGAAGACCGGATCGTGAATGGGGGCTGAGCGCTTTATGCGGCGGTCATAGATCAGTTTTTCAAGCATTGCCACGGGAAACATGACGGCGGATACGGCGGTTATGCACAGCGCCATCGGGATCTTTGACGGCGCAATGCGGAATTTATTCTGCCAGAGAAGCCGTATCCAGTTGTCAAACCGGCAGCCCAAAAGATAGTGCGCGAAATTTATGCGCATTTTGCCGCCTTTTTCTGCCATGAATAAGAATTCCTCCGCTGTTTAATAATTCAAAAACACAGATATTATAGCTCAGCAGAGTGAACTTAATCGTAACCCTGTGCGAATCTAATGTGAACTGGAACGGGATGCGGGAGGGGCTTTCGGCGCTTCTGCGACAGGAAGCAGGACGGTGAACGTCGAGCCTTTTCCGGGAGCGGAGTCGAGCGTTATGGTTCCGCGGTGAAGCTCGCAGATGCGCTTTGCAAGCGGAAGGCCGAGACCGCTTCCCTGATCCGAGCCGGAATTTGCGCCGCGGTAAAACTGCATGAAAGCCTTTGAGGCGGTGTCCCCGTCCATCCCGATTCCGGAATCGGACACGGCGACACGGATATACCCGTCGGAGGAAGAGCTGCTCAGGGAAATTTTTCCGCCCTGCGGAGTAAACTTTACGGCGTTGTCCAGAAGGTTGTACCACACATGGGATAGAAGTTCTTCGTCGCCGACGTATTCGGCCGGTTCGAGAGAGACGGAGAGCTCGATTTCTTTTGCGCTCCAGCGCGGCTCCAAAAGCAAAACGGCGCGGCGAAGCTGTTCGTCAAGAGAGAATTTTTCAAATTTCGCCGCAATCCCCTGGGTGTCGAGACGGGAAATCTTCAGCATGTTTCCCGTCATGGTCGCAAGCCGGCTGCTCTCTTTTGCGATGTACGATGCGTATTCAATTCTGGATTCCTCGTCGAGATCCGGTTCGGAGAGAAGCTTTGCATATCCGTTGATTATGGATATCGGCGTTTTGAGCTCGTGGGATACATTCGCCATGAAGCTTTTTCGCAGGTACTCGTTGCTTTTTAACTCAAGCGCCATGGTGTTGAAGCTCTGCTGAAGAGAGGTGTATTCTTCCGTTTTGCGGTTGATTTTGACTTTGACGTCGTAGTTTCCCGAGGCAACCTCCTTCATCGCCCTTTCAAGCTCCATAATCGGCGTTGCGGTTCTGCGGGAGATCAGAAAGATCAGCAGGATCGCTCCGGAGACAGTGAGGATGAGCACGAGAAAATCGCGGAACGCAAGCCCGAAAAGAAGAAATTTTTCGGTGTCGGGACGCTGAATAACGCCGCTTCGGGCCAGAAGCGGCGCGCAAAGTCCGAGAAGGGAGGAGCATATGACGATGCAGAGAATGAGCAGGGTCAGACGCCAACGGAGTTTTCTCATGCTTTGCCTCCGCCGTTGGGGTTCACAACCGCCTTGTACCCGAGACCGCGTATGGTTATTATGGACAGATCGTCGATGCCGGAAAGCTTTTCGCGGAGCCGCTTGATATGTGTGTCAACGGTGCGCGGGTCGGATTCGCTGTCGTAGCCCCAGACCTCGTCCATGAGCATCTGGCGGGTAAAAATCTTCATGGGAGAGGAGAGAAGCGTCTGCAAAAGCAGGTACTCCATTCTTCTGAGCTCGATCACCTCGTCGCCGTGAATGACCTGAAGGGTTTCGGCGTTCAGAGTGCAGTTTCCGACGGAGACGGTGGGGGAGACGTTCATTTTATAGCGGCGGAGAAGGGCTTCGACCCGCAGAAGAAGTTCTTCGGGGTCGACGGGCTTTGTCATATAGTCGTCCGCTCCGGCTTTGAATCCCGTGCGCTTGTCTTCAAGCGTGTCCTTTGCGGTGATGATTATAACGGGTACGGAGCATTTGCCGGCGCGTATCGTCCTTGTCAGCTCGTAGCCGTCAAGCTCCGGC